>DATMNV010000216.1:0-11238 GCA_035568535.1 Bradyrhizobium sp. | reverse complement strand
GTGATCGCCGTATTGAATGGGCAGCAGCTGGTCGACGACAAGGTCGGCAATCTCATCTGCGGCTGGGCCATCACCTCGAAGGACGGCTCGCCGATGAAGATGGGCGCGTGGCCCGCGATGGCACCGGAGACCGTGCGCTTTGTCGGCCAGGCGGTCGCGGTCGTGATCGCCGAGACCAAGAACCAGGCGCGCGACGCGGCCGAAGCCGTGGCCGTCACCTATGAAGAGCTGCCGGCCGTTCCCGACATCAAGGCCGCGATCAAGCCCGGCGCGCCGCAGCTTCACCCCGAAGCCCCCGGCAATATCATTTACGACTGGCACCTCGGCGACGAAGCCGCGACCAAGGACGCCTTCGCCAAGGCCGCGAATGTGGTGACGCTCGACCTCACCAACAACCGGCTGGTGCCGAATGCGATGGAGCCGCGCGCGGCGATCGCCGATTACGACACCGCGGAAGAGCACTTCACTCTATATACGACCTCGCAGAACCCGCATGTCGCACGCCTCGTGCTGTCGGCGTTCTACAACATCGCGCCCGAGCACAAGCTGCGCGTGATCGCGCCCGATGTCGGCGGCGGCTTCGGCTCCAAGATCTACATCTATCCCGAAGAGATGGTCTGCCTGTGGGCGTCGAAGAAAGTCGGCCGTCCGGTCAAGTGGACCGGCGACCGCTCGGAATCCTTCCTGACCGACGCGCATGGCCGCGACCACGTCTCGAAGGCGGAGATGGCGTTCGACAAGGACAACAAGATCCTGGGCCTGCGGGTCAAGACCCACGCCAATTTCGGCGCCTATATGTCGCTGTTCTCCTCGGCGGTGCCGACCTATCTCTATGTCACGTTGCTGTCGGGCCAGTATGTCATCCCGGCGATCTATGCCGAGGTGGTCGCTGTCTACACCAACACCACGCCGGTCGATGCCTATCGCGGCGCGGGCCGTCCCGAGGCGAGCTACCTGGTCGAGCGCATGATGGAAACCGCGGCGCGGCAGCTGAAGGTCGATCCGGCCGAGCTGCGGCGCAAGAACTTCATCACCCAGTTTCCGTATCAGACGCCTGTGATCATGGCCTATGACACGGGCGACTTTAATGCCTCGCTCGATGCGGCGATGACGGCGATCGACTACGCGGGCTTTGCCGGCCGCAAGGCGAAAGCGAAGTCGGAAGGCAAGCTCCGCGGCATCGGCGTCTCCTGCTACATCGAGGCCTGCGGCATCGCGCCGTCGAAGGCGGTCGGCAGTCTCGGCGCCGGCGTCGGCTTGTGGGAATCCGCCGAGATTCGCGTCAACCCGGTCGGCACCATCGAAGTCCTCACCGGCTCGCACAGCCATGGCCAGGGCCACGAGACGACGTTTGCTCAGCTGATCTCTGAACGTCTTGGTGTTCCCGTCAGCCAGGTCGCGATCGTGCATGGCGACACTGACAAGGTGCAGTTCGGCATGGGCACCTACGGCTCGCGTTCGATCGCGGTCGGCGGCACAGCGATCGTCAAGGCGATGGAGAAGGTCGAGTCGAAGGCGAAGAAGATCGCTGCGCATCTGTTGGAGGCTTCCGAGGGCGACATCGTTATCGAGAACGGCGAGTTCAAGGTGACCGGCACCGACAAGTCGCTGGCGCTGCCAATGGTCGCGCTCGCCGCCTACACCGCGCATAACCTGCCTGACGGCATGGAGCCCGGCCTGAAGGAGACGGCGTTCTACGATCCCACCAACTTCACCTTCCCGGCCGGCGCCTATATCTGTGAGCTTGAGGTCGATCCCACCACCGGCAAGACCAGCTTTGTCAACTTCGTCGCGGCCGACGATTTCGGCCGGCTGATCAATCCGATGATCGTGGAAGGCCAGGTCCATGGCGGACTTGCCCAGGGCATCGGCCAGGCGCTCCTGGAAGGCGCGATCTATGACGACTCGGGCCAGCTCGTGACGGCTTCGTTCATGGACTACACCATGCCGCGCGCCGATGATCTGCCGTCGTTCAAGCTCTCGCACACCACGACGCTGTGTCCGGGCAATCCGCTCGGCGTCAAGGGCTGCGGCGAGGCCGGCGCGATCGGCGCGTCAGCCGCCGTGATCAACGCGATCACGGATGCGATCGGCAGCAACAGACTGGAAATGCCGGCGACGCCCGATCGCGTCTGGCACGCCATCCACGGCTAAAGGAGGAAACGCCATGTACGAGACCAATTATCATCGCGCCTCCTCGGTCGACGACGCGGTCGCGCTGTTCGCCAAGGGCACGGAAGCCAAATTCCTGGCCGGGGGGCAGACACTGCTCCCCGTCATGAAGCAGCGGCTGGCCTCTCCGTCCGACGTGATCGATCTCAGCAAGCTGAAGGAACTGATCGGCGTCGAGGCAACCAGCGCCGGCATCCTGATCAAGGGCGCGACGACGCATTACGACGTCGCCACCAGCGCCGCGGTGCAAAAGGCGATCCCCGCGCTGGCGAGTCTGGCGTCGCAGATCGGAGATCCCGCCGTGCGCTACCGCGGCACCATCGGCGGCTCGCTCGCCAACAACGATCCCGCCGCGGATTATCCGGCCGCGGTGCTGGCGCTGAACGCGACCATCAAGACCAACAAGCGCACGATTTCCGCGGATGAGTTCTTCAAGGGGCTGTTCTCAACGGCGCTGCAGGACGGCGAGATCATTACCGCAGTATCGTTCCCGGTCACCGAAAAGGCTGGTTACGCCAAATTCCCGAATCCGGCGTCGCGCT
This sequence comes from Bradyrhizobium sp., assembly GCA_035568535.1. Taxonomy (GTDB): domain Bacteria; phylum Pseudomonadota; class Alphaproteobacteria; order Rhizobiales; family Xanthobacteraceae; genus Bradyrhizobium. The sequence continues at coordinate 8,524 of DATMNV010000216.1, read as the reverse complement.
TTGCGCTGACCGGCGTGTTCGTGGCGAGGACAGCAGGCGGTGACGTTCGCGTCGCGGCGGTCGGTGCGTCGCAAAACGGCGTCATGCGGGTCGGTGCGATCGAAGCCGCGCTGAAATCGAACTGGTCGGCGGGCGCGCTCGACAACGTGAAGGTCTCCGCCGACGGCTTGCTCGCCGATATACACGGCTCCGCGGACTATCGCGCCAACCTGGTCAGGGTGATGGCGCAACGCGCGGTAACCGAAGCCGGCTGATAGCGACTCAACACAAATTACGAGCGGCGCGCAGTGATGCGCGCCGTTTTGTTTTGGTCCAAGCGCGCAAAAGGCGCTTGCCACCCCGCGCCGCAGGCGGGACAATTTGCCCGGAAACGCTCAGGACAAAGACATGCTCGACAAGACCGCCCCGCAATCCCACGTCCGCGCCACCGGTCCGCTCACAGGCTTCCGCATCGTCGAATTCGCCGGCATCGGCCCGGGCCCGTTTGCGTGCATGATGCTCGCGGACATGGGCGCCGAGGTCGTAACGCTCGATCGGGTCGGCGCGAAGAAGAGCCTGAAATCAGTCGCCGGACGCGGCCGCAAGATCGTCGAGCTCGATCTGAAGGACAAGGGTGCGATCGCGCAGGTGCTCGACCTGCTCGCCAACGCCGACGCCCTGATCGAAGGTTTTCGCCCGGGCGTGATGGAGCGGCTCGGGCTCGGACCCGACCTCGTGCTCTCGCGCAACCCGAAGCTCGTCTACGGCCGCATGACCGGCTGGGGCCAGGAGGGCCCGCTCGCCAATGCCGCCGGCCATGACATCAATTACATCTCCATCACCGGCGCGCTCGCCGCGATCGGCACGAAGGAAAAGCCGGTGCCGCCGCTCAACCTCGTCGGCGATTTCGGCGGTGGCGCGCTCTATCTGGTGGTCGGCGTGCTTGCCGCACTGCTGGAAGCTTCGAGGTCCGGCAAGGGCCAAGTGGTCGATGCCGCGATGTGCGACGGCGCGGCGTCGCTGATGTCGATGTTCTTTGATATGGCGGCAATGGGGCGCTGGACCGAAGGCCGCGACCAGAATTTCCTCGACGGCGGCGCGCATTTCTACGGCGTCTATGAATGCTCCTGCGGCAATTTCATCTCGATCGGCTCGATCGAGCCGCAATTCTACGCGCTGCTGCGCGAGCATGCCGGGCTGTCGGAAGAATGCTTCGACGCGCAGATGGACCGCAAGGCGTGGCCGGAATTGAAGGCGAAGCTGACCGAGGTCTTCAAGAGCAAGAGCCGCGCCGACTGGTGCAAGATCATGGAAGGCACCGACATCTGCTTTGCGCCGATCCTCACCATGGCGGAAGCGCCGAAGCACCCGCACATGGCTGCGCGGCAGGTTTTCGTCGACCGCCACGGCGTGACACAGCCCGCCCCCGCCCCGCGCTTCTCGCGCACGCCGTCCGCCATCCGCGAGCCGGAGGTGGCGGATCTTGGCGAGGTGGTGAGTGAATGGAAGGCCAAATAGGCCGTCGTCCCGGACAAGCGAGCAAAGCGAGCGCGATCCGGGACTCATAACCACAGGCTTTGGTTTTGCGACGAACGTCGCCCACACTGCCCCAAGACAGATCGCGCGGTATGGGTCCCGACTTTCGCCGGGACGATTTTAATTTATGGCACCCTTACGACTTTACGCCGCGTGGTCCACCTTCAACACGCCACGCCTGATCTGGTCTTCCTCGATCGATTCGAACAGGGCCTTGAAATTGCCTTCGCCGAATCCATCGTCGCCCTTGCGCTGGATGAACTCGAAGAAGATCGGCCCGATCGCATTCGCTGAAAAGATTTGCAGCAGCACCTTGGTCTGGCCGCCATCGACCACACCCTCGCCGTCGATCAGGATGCCGTTCTCCTTGAGTCGCACGGCGTCCTCGCCGTGCTTGGGCAGGCGCGTGTCGATCTTCTCGAAATAGGTCTCGGGCGGCGACGGCATGAACGGCAGGCCGGCGGCGCGCAGTCCTTCGACGGTGCGATAGATGTCCTGGCAACCGCAGGCGATATGCTGGATGCCCTCGCCGCGATAGACCTTCAGATATTCCTCGATCTGCCCGGACTCGCCCGCATCCTCATTGATCGGGATCCGGATTTTTCCGTCGGGGCTGGTCAATGCCCGGGAAAACAGGCCCGAGGCGCGGCCCTCGATGTCGAAGAAACGGATCTGGCGGAAGTTGAACAGCTTCTCGTAGAAGCCGGCCCAGACATCCATGCGGCCGCGATGGACGTTGTGGGTGAGGTGGTCGAGATAGAACAGGCCGGCGCCGACGGGGCGCGGATCGCGCACGCCGAGCCATTCGAACTCGGCGTCGTAGGCCGAGCCCTCAGCGCCATAGCGATCGACGAAATACAGTAGGCTGCCGCCGATGCCCTTGATCGCGGGCACATCGAGCGTCTTCCGCGCGGATGAAACCTCCGCCGGTTCCGCACCGAGCGAGAGCGCCCGCTCATGGGCCCGCTTCGCGTCGACCACGCGGAACGCCATCGACGGCGCACAGGGGCCGTGGGCGGCGACGAAATCGAACCCGTGGCTGCCGGGCTCTTCGTTGACCAGATAATTGATGTCGTCCTGGCGATAGACCGTGATCTTCTTCGCTTTGTGGCGGGCGACAGGGACAAAGCCCATCAGCCTGAACAGCGCGTGCAGCTGCTCCGGCTCGGGATGCGCATATTCCACGAACTCGAAGCCGTCGGTGCCCATTGGGTTGTCGGCGCTGATGGTGGCGGGCGGCGCGTCGTGCGGAAACGGTCCCATGGCAGAATCTCCTTTGGCTGTTAAGGGGATTTTCCGCCGAATCCGGCGCAAAGTGCATGCATAGCGGATCGCGTTCCGCTAGCATGATGCATGATTTGTGCAAGAAATGGACATTTGACGCATGATCGAGGTAGACGCCTTCGACCTCAAAATGCTGAGCGCGCTGCAGGACGACGGCCGGCTGACGAACCAGCAACTCGCCGACCGCGTCGGGCTGTCGGCCTCGCAATGCTCGCGGCGGCGAATGCGGCTGGAGGAGGAAAAGGTCATTTCTGGCTATCATGCGGACCTCGCCGGCGAGGCGCTCGGTTTCAACCTGATCGCCTTCATCCACATCACGCTGGCGACCCATTCGCCCGACAATGCGAAAAAGTTTCGCGCGCTGGTCAACCGCGTCGACGAGATCCAGGAGGCCTATTCCCTGACCGGCGACGCCGACTATGTGCTGAAAGCGGTGCTGCGCGACCTCAAGAGCCTGTCGGACATCGTCAACAACGTGCTGATGCCGCATCCGAGCGTGGCGCATGTGCGGTCTTCAATCGTGCTGGACCGGCTGAAGGAGAGCACAAGACTGCCTCTCAGGTCATGATTGGCGCAAATCGAGGGAAATTCGCCGTTCGCTTTGCGGCCATCACTTGCGATGATGCGATCGGAAAAGGAACCAGGCGATGGCGCTGCAACTTCGGCCGAACTGCGAATATTGCGACAAGGATTTGCCGCCAACCGCGACGGACGCGCGAATTTGCTCCTATGAGTGCACCTTCTGCGCCGATTGCGTGGAAACCAAGCTCTCGAACGTCTGCCCGAATTGCGGCGGCGGCTTCGTGCCGCGGCCAATCCGGCCGTCGAAGGAGTGGCGGACAGGCGTTTGCACCGCAAAGCACCCGCCGTCGGACAAGCGCATGCACTTGAAATACTCGCTCGACGACGTCGCCACGCATTCGGCGCGCCTGAAAGACATTCCGCCGCAGGAGCGGTGAAAGTGATGCTCATGGTGAGGAGGCGCGAAGCGCCGTCTCGAACCATGGGGCCCGACCGCGGCCTCATCCTTCGAGACGCTTGCTCCGCAAGCTCCTGAGGACGAAGACGAACAATCACTCCGCCGGAACAATCGTCCCCTCGACCTCGCCGAATCCGACGCGGTAGCCGTCGCCCTGGCACCAGCCGCGCATCACGAGCGAATCGCCGTCTTCCAGGAACGAGCGCTTCACACCGCCATCGAGCTCGACCGGCTCGGTGCCGTTCCAGCTGATCTCGAGCAGGCTGCCGCGCTGATTTTTCTCCGGCCCGCTGATCGTGCCGCTGCCCAGGAGATCGCCGACATTCATCGCGCAGCCGGAAGAAGCGTGATGCACCAATTGCTGCACCGACGACCAGTACATGTATTTGAAATTGGTGCGGCAGATGCTTTGCGGCGCGTTCATTTGCGACGCGCGCAGGGCAACGTCGAGCTCCATGTCATAATTGTTCGGCTGCGCCTGCCGCAGGTAAGCCAGCGGCTCGGGCTTCTGCTCGGGCCCGTGCAGGCGGAACGGCTCCAGCGCCTCGCGCGTGACCACCCACGGGCTGATCGACGTGGCAAACGCCTTGGCCTGGAACGGCCCGAGCGGCACGTATTCCCATTGCTGGATGTCGCGCGCGCTCCAGTCGTTCAGGATCACGAAGCCGAAGATCATGTCTTCGGCCTGCCTCTCGCTGAGCATCTCGCCCATCACAGACGCCTGCCCGACCACAACGCCCATTTCAAGCTCGAAGTCGAGCCGCTTGCAGGAGCCGAAGCGCGGCGCATCGACATCCGGCGGTTTCAGCTGCCCGCGCGGCCGCTTCACCTTCGTGCCGGAAACCACGACGGTCGAGGCGCGGCCATTATAGCCGATCGGCATATGCAGCCAGTTCGGCTGCAGTGCATTGTCCTTGCCGCGGAACATCACCCCGACATTGGTGGCGTGCTCCTTCGACGAGTAGAAATCGGTGTAGCCCGCGACCGCGATCGGCATCTGCAGCCTGACGTCGCGCATCGGCACCAGCGCCTGCTTGCGCAGCTCGTCGTTGTCGCGCAGCTCCGGGTGGTCGTGGCGCAACAGCTCGCTGATCCGCGCGCGGGTCTTCGACCAGACCTTGGGGCCGAGCGCCATGAAGGGATTGAGCGACGGCGCGGAGAACACGCCGATCTCGCCAAACGCGAAGCGCCCGTCCTGTTCAAGCTCCCAGAGATCGAGCACGAAGTCGCCGATCGCAACGCCGATGCGCGGCGCGAGCCCCCGCGCGGAGAATACGCCATAAGGCAGGTTCTGGATCGGGAAGTCGGAGGCGGGATCGACCGGAATGAAGGAGCGGAGTTTTTGGTCGTTGGGGTGGGACAAAGGCGTTCCTCCATTACACATCGTCATGGCCGGGCTTGACCCGGCCATCCATCCTTAACGAAGAGCGATGGATCGCCGGGTCAAGCCCGGCGATGACGAGCAACACAAAAAATCACGGCTTGTTCGGATCGAACCGCTTCTCAAGCCCCTTCCAGCAATCGGCGTAATCGTCCTGCAAGGCCGCCGAGGTCGCGGCGAATTGCGTGACCCGCTGGGCAAAACGGGTCTCGAACATGAAGGCGAGCGTGCCCGTCAGTTTCACCGGCTTCAGCTCGCCATTGCTCGCATGATCGAATGCCTGGCGATCCGGGCCGTGCGGCAGCATGCAATTGTGCAAGGACATGCCGCCGGGGACGAAACCTTCCGGCTTGGCGTCATAGACGCCGTAGATCAGGCCCATGAACTCCGACATGATGTTCATGTGATACCAGGGCGGGCGGAAGGTGTTTTCCGCGACGGCCCAGCGTTCGGGGAAGATCACGAAATCGATATTCGCGGTGCCTGCCGTCTCCGACGGCGAGGTCAGCACGGTGAAGATCGAGGGATCGGGGTGATCGAAGGAGATCGCGCCGACCGGCGAGAAATGGCGCAAATCGTATTTGTACGGCGCGTAGTTGCCGTGCCAGGCAACGACGTCGATCGGCGAATGCGGCAATTCGGCTGCAAACAGCGAGCCGCCCCACTTCACATAGAGCTCGGTCGGCGTGTCCTTCTCCTCATAGGCCGCGACCGGCGTGAGGAAATCGCGCGCGTTCGCCAGGCAATTGGCGCCGATCGGCCCACGCTCCGGCAGCGTGAAGGCGCCGCCGTAATTCTCGCATAAATAGCCGCGCGCGGGGCCGGACGGAATCTCCACGCGAAACTTGACGCCGCGCGGGATCACCGCGATCTCGCCGGGCTCGATATCGATGCGACCGAACTCGGTGACGAAGCGCAGGTTTCCTTGCTGGGCAACGAACATCATTTCGGCATCGGCATTGTAGAAATGCTGATCCACCATCGATGTGGTGATGAGATAGACATGCGCGGCCATGCCTCCTTGCGTGTTGACGTCGCCGGCCGTCGTCATCGTCCGCACGCCCTGCAGGAAGGTGATCTCTTCCTTCGGCATCGGCGTCGGGTCCCAGCGCAGCTGCGCGATCGGCAGATCGTATTCATGGCACGGCGCCGAGCGCCACAGCCCGGCATCGACCTTTTTGAAGCGGCCGGAATGTTTCACCGACGGGCGGATGCGATAGAGCCAGGAGCGCTCATTGGCGCCGCGCGGCGCGGTGAAGGGCGAGCCGGAGAGCTGCTCGGCATAAAGCCCGTAGGCGCAACGCTGCGGCGAGTTGCGCCCGATCGGCAGCGCGCCGGGCAGCGACTCCGTCTCGAAACTGTTGCCGAAGCCGGACATGTAGCCCGGCGTCACCTGAGCGGAACTTCGAATAATCTGATCAGGCGAGGTGTTGATATTCATGACTGTCCTCCTCCTTGCAGGGCGGCCCACATTTCGCGGTCGCGCTTGTCGGTCCAGATCACGGGGTCGTCGATTCCCGAGGCTTCGTCATAGGCGCGGGAGACGTTGAACGGCAGGCAGTGCTCGTAGATCGCAAAGCTCGAAAATTTCGGATCCATCACCTCGCGCGTCGACGCCATGGATTCCTTCAGGCTGCGGCCCTTGGCGACCGAGCTTTCCGCGGCGTTGTAAAGCGTGGTGACGAAATCACGCGTCATCGCGATCGCGTCACGGCAAGTCGCAAGGCCCTTCAGCGCGTCGCCGCGGCCCGGCGCGATCGCCTTGGGATTGAAGGCGCGGATTTCGTTCAGCGTCATCGGCCATTCCCGCAAATGCGCATCGCCGCAATAGCAGGCCGAGTGATATTCGATCAGGTCGCCGGAAAACATCACCTCGGCATCCGGCACCCAGGCGACGATATCGCCTGAGGTATGTCCGGCGCCGAGCTGCATCAAGCGCACTTCGCGCTTTCCCAGATAAATCGACATCTCGCCTTCGAAGGTGAGCGTCGGCCAGGTCAGGCCGGGAATGCTTTGGGCATCCTGGAACAGCCGCGGGAAGCGGCCATATTCGGAATCCCAATCCTGCTGGCCGCGCTCGGCGACAAGACGCCGCGTCTCTTCCGACGCAACGATCGCCTGGGCATGGTAGGCGGAGGCGCCCAGCACGCGCACGGCGTGGTAATGCGACAGCACCACATATTTGATCGGCTTGTCGGTGACGGTGCGCACCCGCTCGATCACCTTGTTGGCCATCGCGGGCGTTGCCTGCGCGTCGAACACGAGGCAACCGTCCTCGCCGACGATCACGGCGGTGTTGGGATCGCCCTCCGCGGTGAAGGCATAGAGATCGGCACCGATCTCGGAAAACGTGACCTTCTTTTCGGAGAGGTCGGTGGTGGACGCAAAACCCTTCGCCATCGATTCACTTCCTTGAGCTTATTGTTGTTGCTGTTGTTGCTGCTGAATCGCATCGAGCATCCGGCGCTTGGCGAGCGTAATCGCCTCGCGCAACACCTCGATGTCGCCGATATGGTTGGCGAGGATCAGCACCAGCGCCGCATCGAGATCGGCGCTCTGCTCCTCGGATAGGCCGCGATGCGCCTCGACGATGGCGCGGAAGGCGTCGTCCGGCTTTGCGAAATTCGAGCTGGTCGAAAGCGGCATCACAAACCTCGGTTCAGGCCGGAGGCGCGGGTGAGCGCCGCATCGAGTGCAGCCCGCGTCGGATGGCGGAAGCGCGCGGCGACATAGCCATCGGGACGCAACAGATAAGCCGTGCCGGGCTCCGCATCGTAACGCGTCATCGCGAGGCCTTCGCTATCGACCAGCCCGCCCTCCCCGCCGATCCGGACCGCGCCGACGCCCTCGGGCGCATCAACTGCCGCGCCATTGCCAAATTCCAGCAGCGTGAACTGCGCTCCGTTTTCGATGAAAGCCTCAGTCAGGAATTTGGTGCGGCCCGAGCGCTCCGCCATCGGCGCGTCCAGCATCGACGCGCCGGGCCGCGGTCCGCCGCGCCATGCATCGGAATCGGCCGTCGACAGCGGCGAATCGTAGATCGACGGCACCGACAGCCGCCCGCCATTGACCATGCGCTTGCCGAATTCGGTCTCCTTGGCGAGCGAGAGCACCGCCTTGCGCAGCCTCGCCTCCTGGCGCGAGTTCGGCGCCATGAAATCGGTCGACCGCGTGGACTCGCGGATGTTCTCGTCCGCCGCAGCACTTCGTTCGCCGTGATAGCTCTCCAGCAGGCTGGCGGGCGACTTTCCGCGCAGCACGCGGTCGAGCTTCCACGACAGATTTTCCGCGTCCTCCAGCCCCGAATTGGCGCCGCGCGCGCCGAACGGCGAGACCTGGTGGGCGGCATCGCCGGCAAAAATCAC
>DATMNV010000215.1:0-14482 GCA_035568535.1 Bradyrhizobium sp. | reverse complement strand
AAGCAGCTTCAGGAACACATCGATGCCTACGTCAACGCGTACAACGACAAAGCCGAGCCCTTCGTCTGGACCAAGAAAAAGGTCCGTCAACGACGTTTCAAAGGCCGCCGTATCACTCAGCTCTGATTCCGGGTACTAGTTGGCGAGAATCCGCAGGGTGGGCACGCTTCCGCCTTCGCTCGTTGAGCTACGGCGGACGCGGTCGCTTTGCCCACCATACGATTCTCCTGCAAGCGGGGCGAGGAGATGGAGCAAGCCGCATCAGCTCTACGTCCTCACCACGAGATTGTCGTACACCTCCGGCCTGATCCCATACGTCCACGCCACCGCCTCGCGCGCGGTTTGCAGATGCGGCGGCACCTGCAGGAAGAAGTGCTTGCGCGTGCCGTCGGGCTCGGGCGTGGCGTTGATCACCTCGACTACGGCCCAGGAATCCGCGTGCCAGGTCCTCCGCCACAGGATTCCCGTCTCGTCCTCGGCGGCGCAGACCGCGCCGCCCCGCTCCACATAACGCTGCGGCGTCATGATCTCGATCATGCATCGGCGCACTTGCACGTTGGCCTGCTCGTCGATCGCGGCCAGCGTGATCCTTTCCGGCTCCTCGATGATCCAGCGCGGCACCTCGACGCCGCGCCAGGCGAAAGCCGACCAGCCGTCCCGATAACGCAAGGCCGGGCCCTTTGCATCATGCAGGCGGTCGTTTGCATCGCCACACAGCAGCTCCGGCCGCCCGGAAAGCCAGCAGGTCTGCGTATGCGGCTGCAGCCAGCCGGCATTGGCCGCGAGCAGCGACAGCCCCGCAAGCGGCTCGGTTTCAGCCGTGAGGCCGAGCACCCGGCGTAAATAATCGCAGGTTGAAAGCCACGACAGGTCGTGCGGGCCGGCGGCGTCATGGCGAAAACCCTGCCGTCCCATCAGAGCCCGCAGGACGCAGGACCATGACAGCGGCTCCGACCGGCGGTAGCGGGCGAGCAGTGAGGCATTGTCGTGCGGTATCGCCTGCGCCACGATTTCCGCAGCTGCGGCCACCAGCGCATCGACCGGATTTACCGCCTCCTCGATCTCTGCCATCACGCGCCGCGACACGCGGCGTCGAAGCAGTGCAAACACCTGCCGGCGCAGCCTCTCGATCAGCACCGGACGGACATTGGGACCGTCGGCATGCGAGACACGGCGCGCCGCTCGCGCCAGCGCGATCGGGCTGTCGCACCAGACCACGCGCGCCGGCGGGTCGAGGCCGGCGGCGCCATAGGCGAGCCGCACGCCCTCTTCCGCCGCGTCGCGGTCGGCCGGCTCGGTCGAGCGTCGTATCGCGGACCATCGCGCGTGATAACTGCGCAGCTCCAGCCTTTGCCCGCCCGTGAGCGCGCCGTACTCAGTCGAAGATGACACGGGCGTCCCGCGGCCCGAGCTCGCGCTGGCGGCGGACGCGATAGGTGCCGCGCGGCAGCGTGATCGGCGCGTGCTCCTCATGCGTCACCCGCGCATAGGCGGAAGCGACCTGGAGGTGCCCGACATAGAGGCCGGCGGGAATATCACGCGCCAGGAGCGCGTCGCGGAACATGGTCACGCGTTCCCATATCGCGTGGCGGTGGCCAGTGATCTCGCCTTCCGCCAGCACCATCGCCATGCCTTCCAGGTTTTCCTCGATGGTTCCCGACGGCGCGATATCGGCGACGCGTTCGAGCAAGAGATCACCTTGTGCGAAGATTTCCGTCATGTGCCATCTCCTCGTGCTCAGGCATCCCGCGCAAAAGGCGGGCACCCGGATTGTCTCCCCCCGATGTTTTGTAAACCCCTCACCGCGGGCCTTAAGGCCCGCGGGAGATTGACCCAAGACTAGCGCACAAAGGGCTACTGCACCACTTCCCCGTGCAGCGCGAGATCGAGACCTTCGCGCTCGGTGTCTTCCGACACGCGCAGGCCCACGAACATCTTGACCACGAACAGGATGATCAGGCTGACCACGGCGTCATAGACGAAGACGGTCGCAACACCGATGCACTGGTTGAGGAACTGGGCGGGATTGCCCTCCAGCACGCCGGCGGTTCCGCCGTATTGCTCGACCGCGAACACGCCGGTGAGCAGCGCGCCGACCATGCCGCCAACCGCATGCACGCCGAAGCAATCCAGCGCGTCGTCGTAGGAGAACATGTGCTTGAGGCCGGTGCAGCCCCAGTAGCAGACGACGCCGGCGGCGACGCCGATGGCAAAGGCCCCTACCGGCCCGACAAAGCCCGAGGCCGGCGTGATCGCGACAAGGCCTGCGACCGCGCCCGAGCAGATGCCGATCACCGTGGGCTTGCCCTTCAGTGCCCACTCCACCAGCATCCAGGTGAAGGCGGCAACCGCGGTGGCGATCTGCGTGACCAGCATGGCCATGCCGGCCTGCATCCCGGCGGTGACGGCGGAGCCGGCGTTGAAGCCGAACCAGCCGACCCACAACAGCGAGGCGCCGATGAAGGTCAGCACCATGTTATGCCCCGGCCCCGTATCCTTTCGCGGCCCCAGCATGATGGCGCACATCAGCCCCGCCACGCCCGCGTTGATATGCACGACAGTGCCGCCGGCGAAATCGAGCACCTTGACCCAGGCCGCATCGTTACCCGACGAGAAGATACCGTCCGGTCCCCAGACCCAGTGCGCGATCGGCGCGTAGACGAAGATCGCCCACAGCCCGATGAACCAGAGCATGGCCGAGAACTTCATGCGCTCGGCAAAGGCGCCCGCGATCAGCGCCGGCGTGATGATGGCAAAGGTCATCTGGAAGCAAATGTACACGGCTTCCGGGATGGTGGCGGCGAGCGGATTGGGATTGCCGATGCCGCCCTTGCCGATGTCGCTCAGGATATCCTTGAGGAACATGCGGTCGAGCCCGCCAATGAAGGGCGAGCCGGCGCGGAACGCCATGCTGTAGGTGACGGCCGCGAACAGGATGGTGACGAGGCAGGTGACGGCAAAGCTGGTCATCACGGTGTCGCCGACATTCTTCTTGCGCACCATGCCGCCGTAGAACAGGCCGAGCCCCGGCACGGTCATCATCAACACCAGCGCGACCGAGGTCAGCATCCAGGCGGTGTCGCCGGAATTCGGTGTGCATTTTTCGAGGATCTTGCCGCCGCAGGCCGGCGGGCCTGCATCCTCGGCAAAGGCGGTGCCCCCCAAAGCAAGCCAGAGGAGCGCGATCCCCAACAGAACCAACGCTGATGTCAGAAGCCTTCGGCGCGCGTACGTACCTGTTTGCATTTGTCTTCCTCCAAGTCCCAAGTTCTCCAAGTTCCAAGGTGCTCCAAGTCCAAAGTGAACTTTCCAGTCTCGGCGCGCGACGAAGCTTCCGCCCGCTCGAAAGCGGGCAGCGCGCTCGACACAAATTTTCTGATGCTCGACGCGGCGATGAAGCCGTCGAGTTTTGTCGGCTGAAGGTTGGCAGCGACTAGCCTCATCGGCTTGCCTTCCCTGGTGTCCCAACCCAAGGCGGGAAAACGTCAGCGATGATTTCCCAATTCTTAGTCAGATGGTGTTCAAGATTCGTGCCATTGAACACACCAGAACAACCTACTGAATCATTGGCGATTCAGCTGGGAAGACAGGACAATGATTCTGACCATTGCTACCTCAAGTAGCAACGACAGATCAAAAAATAGGCAGGCCTCGCGAGCGAGACTCGCGAGAGAGATATGAACTATGCCGTGCGCAACACCGGCGGCGCGGTCGGCCTGATCAGCGCGAACGCGACCTGGATGATGCCGGCGGAGAGCCCGAGGGCTACTCCAATACGCCAGGCCAGGTTGTAGGAGCCGAGCGTGTCATAGATCAGGCCGCCGCCGTAGGCGCCGAGGAAGCTGCCGAGCTGATGGCTCATGAAGGCGAGCCCCTGGATCATCGCCTGCCATTGCAGGCCGAACAGTTCGGCGACCGCGCCCGCGACCAAGGGACCCACGCCGAGCCAGAGGAAGCCCATGAAGGCACCGAAGACGAGCGTGGACATCGGCGTCGGCGGCATCATGAAATAGAGCGCAAGCACCAGCGAGCGGGCGATATAGATGCCGCCTAGCAGCGCGAGCTTGTTCCAGCAGCCGCCGGCCCAGCCGAAGAACAGGCTGCCGAGCACATTGAAGCCGCCGATGACGCCGAGCGTCTGCGCACTCAGCATCGGATCCATGCCGCAGATCAACAGATAAGACGGCAGATGCGTGGTGATGAAGACGAGCTGCATGCCGCAAACGAAATAGGCGCAGGTCATCACCACAAAGGACGCATTGCCGAACGCCATCGACACGGCGGTTCCCGCCGAGACGTTGCCGAGCTGGTCGGAGGACGGCTTTGGCAGCGGGATCGCATCAATCTTGCCCGCGAACCACGCCGCCGGCACCATCGCGATCGCCATCACGACAAAGCCGATCATCCCGGCCCGCCAGCCGAGATCCTGGTTCAGCACCTGCCCGATCGGCGCCGAAAGCAGCGCGCCGAGCGAGCCGGCCGCCGAGACGATGCCAAGCACGGTCGAGCGCACCGTAGCGGGCACGGCGCGCGCGGCCACCGACATCGCGATCGCCGCCGCGGTGCAGGCGAGCGAGGTCCCGATCAGGACGCCGGCGCCGATCATCACGGCGAGGAAGCCGTGCGCTCCGGCCATCATGATGAGGCCCGCAATATAAAGCAGCGCGCCGACCACCATCACCGGCCGAAAGCCGTAACGCACGGTCCAGGCGCCGGCCAGCGGCTGCAAAAATCCCCAGGCGAGGTTTTGCACTGCAATCGCCAGTGTGAATTCCGAAATTGAGATCCCGACATCATGCGTCAGCGGCTGCATGAAGATGCCGAGCGACTGGCGCAGCCCCATGCTGAGGGTGAGCATCAGCGAGGCGCCGATCAGGATGGGAAGCGAGGGACGAAGTGCTTTGAGCAAGGGCATGGTTGTTATCTCCCTCTTCTTATCCGGCGGGTTTTTACGGCAGATTCGTTCCAAATCGCCGTTGCGCAAGCATCATGCCTTGATTACACAGGTCGGTGTAATTAGAATAAGCTTGTGCCGTTTGTCAAGGTCGAGATTACACAGGTCTGTGTATATGCCGTCAGCCGAAAAAACCGACATGAAGGAGCGGATCCTGCAGACCGCCGACCGGCTGTTCTATCTCGAGGGCATCCGCGCCATCGGCGTCGACACCATTGCGGCCGAGATCGGCATCAGTAAGCGCACGCTCTACAACCACTTCCCCTCCAAGGACGCGCTGATTGCAGCCTATCTGGAGCGGCGCTTCGTCAAGGCGCGGCCTTCCGACAAATCGCCGGTGGAGCAGATCCTCGCCACCTTCGATTCGCTGGAGCGGCGGTTTTCGGCAAAGGACTTTCGCGGCTGCCCGTTCGTCAACGCGGTCGCCGAGCTCGGGCCGAAGGACCGCGCAGTGAAGAAGATCGCGATCGCGTTCAAGGAAAGCCGCAGGCTGTGGTTCCGCGACCTCCTGGTCGAGTTGGGCGTGGCGGAGGCCGATGCGCTCGCGACCCAGCTTCAGCTGCTGGTCGACGGCTCGATCGCGCTCGATCTGGTGCGCGACGATCCCTCCATGGCGCGCGCGGCCAAGGAAGCCGCGAAGGCGCTGCTGATCAATGCAGGCGTTGAGGTCGGACGACAAACCTGAACCTGACCCTTCACGATGCCAGCGCGGTCCGGATCATTCGCGCGAGATCAGAGCTGATGTAGGGCTTCGGCAGCAGCAGCACGCCGGCGTCGAGCCGCCCATGATGCACGATCGCATTCTCGGTATACCCGGACGTGTACAGCACCTTTATCTTCGGGCGCCGCTTTTGCGCCTCGGTCGCGAGCTGACGACCGTTCATCCCTCCGGGCATGATGACGTCGGTGAACAACAGATCGATGCGCCTGGGACTGTCGATCGTTTCCAGCGCCTCTGCGGCATTCCTGGCGGCAAGCGTCTCGTAGCCGAGACGCTTGATCTGCGTCATCACATACTCGCGGACCAGCGCGTCGTCCTCGACAATCAGTATGGATTCGTCGCCGCCTTCGGCCACGCTGGCCTCGGCCGCGTCGGCTTGCGCGTCCTCCCGGGACGTGGCCTGCGGCAAATACAGCTTCACGGTGGTGCCGTGGCCCGGCTCGCTGTAGATCTTGACGTGTCCGTTCGACTGCTTGACGAAGCCATAGACCATGCTGAGCCCGAGGCCTGATCCCTTTCCGAGGCCCTTGGTGGTGAAGAACGGCTCAAACACCTTGTCGAGCAGGCTGCCAGGAATTCCTTCCCCCGTGTCGCTGACCGCGATCATCACGTAACTGCCCGGGTTGACCTCGGAATTTGAGGCAGCGTAGTCCTCGTCGAGCACGACGTTCCTGGTTTCCAGCGTCAGCTTGCCGCCGTTCGGCATGGCATCGCGCGCGTTCAGGGCAAGGTTCAGGATCGCGGTCGAGAGCTGGCTGGCGTCGATCAGGGCCGGCGCGGAATCGTGCGACAGCATCGAATCGATTTCGATCTGTTCGCCAAGCGTCGGGCGCAGCAACCGCGCGGCATCGACCACCAGCGCGTTGACGTCGGTGGGGCGCGGCTGCAGCGGCTGGCGACGGGCGAAGGCCAGGAGATACTTGGTCAGGTCGGCTCCCCTCGTTGCGGCGGAGTTGATCATGTCGGTCATCTGGGAGAGATCCGGACGGTTCTTGACCGCATCGCCGAGCATTTCGATGCATCCGGTGATCACGGTCAGAATGTTGTTGAAGTCGTGCGCGACACCCCCGGTGAGCTGGCCGATGGCTTCCATCTTCTGCGCCTGCCGGATCTGCGCCTCGTTGGCTTCGATCTCCTGGAAACGTCTGACCATGGCCTCGGCCTCGCGGCGCTGCCTCGTCTCTTCCTCGAGCGCCGCATAGGCCCGCAGAAGCTGGACGCGTGTCGGCATCACCATGAACCGCGGCAGCAGCAGCAACAGCCCCGCCGTGATGATTGCCGAGATCGGTGCGAGGACGCCCTTGACGGCCGCCTCTAATCCGTAGGCCGGGTCCCACAAGGTAAGGATCTCCAGCAGGCGGTCGGTACCGCACATGGCTGCGAAGAGCCCGAACCCCCAGAAGATGACGCGGAAAACGACCAGGATTTCGTGATGGCGCCGCCATGCGAAAAGCCAGAGAACGAAGGTAATCGCAAAGAAGGCGCAGGCAAGCATGGCGTCGGAAACCGCATTCAGCCAGATCAATTCCGGCTTCCACAGCAGACACGCGGCATGCGGGAGAAAGGTCGACATTTCCAGGATATCTCCGCCAAGAACCGCCGGCATGGGCGTAACGGCGATTGGAACTACCCGCCGGGGCAACGGGTCAAATCATTCAGTTTTCCACCAACCGCGCAAGCGCAAGCGCAACCGGCGCGAGTGCTATTGCAACGTGGGGAAAGTAGCGATTTGCCGCTGATGTGCGGAATCCAGGATGAGGGACGGGTCGACACCCGCCTGACCGGGCCGAACAGTGGACCGCCGCGAGACATCAGCTGACGTCAGCCGGCCGCTGGGCCCTGGCGGCCCCAAAAGCGCGAGTGGACGTTCGCAGACGCGATCAAGGAGAGCCTACGGCTGTGGTTCCGCGATCTCCTGGTCGAGCTTGGTATGACAGAGGCCGATGCGCTCGCGACCCAGCTTCAGCTGCTGGTCGACGCAGACACGGACGCGTGCCTGGCTCTCCTCGCCAACGCTACCTGAAGGCCAGCGCCCGGCTCAGCCTTTCGGACGGGTAAACGACTGGGCCATCTTGGCGCCGATCTGGGTCGCGTCCTCCGTCACGGCCCTCATCTGTGACTGGAAATACGCGACCTGAATTCGGAACGCCTCCTGGAAATCCTTGGCGCGCAGGAGCTCGTCCACGAAGGTGTGGTTGGCCGCAACCTGCCGCTGGACATAGGCGCGGAAGGTGCCGATCTGTTCCTGATTGGCGCCCGGAAAACCCTGCATCGTCTTCTCGAGCAGTTCGACATAGTTCTGCATGGCGCCTCTCGCCTTGTCGAGATTATCAATCATCATGCCGCGCATGGCGTCGAAAGGGTTTTTCTCGGTTTCCATGGGACGTTGCCTCCTCGTTTGATTTACTCTCATGAGGCGCAAGTGGGCATCCGAACCTTGATCTAGATCAATCGCTCCCCGTCTGCTGTCAGCCGGCCCGGATCTTTTAACTGCTGCTTGCCGATCCCGCCTGAAGCCTCCTCGCCTCAGCCAGTCTTGCCGTGCACTCGTTGCAAATAAGCGCGCATTCGTCGGAGACGAGGCCGAGCTTGAGATCGAGCCCGATCGAGCGGGCTTCCTCCGGGAGGTCTGCAATAACGCCGTCGCAACACATGCATCGATGCTGCGCGGCCGGGTCGATGATGTCGCCGGGCCTGTCGGCCATTGCCGCACGGTGCGCCATGGATCAACTCCTTTCAACAAAGCCCGCTGGTGGCGGCCGAAGCCGCCACCGATCGTCCGTGAACGGAACGCTCAGGCCGTCTTGACCCAGACCGCCTTGACGTTGAGATACTCCTCGACGTGCTGCTTGCCGGACTCGCGGCCGTAGCCGCTCATCTTGTAGCCGCCGAACGGAACCGCCGGGTCCATTGCCTGGTAGCAATTGACCCAGACCGAGCCCGCGCGCAGCGCCCTGGCGACCTGATGCGCCTTGGAGACGTTGGTGGTCCACACGCCGGAGCCGAGGCCGAAGGTGGTGGCGTTGGCGCGCTTGATCAGCTCGTCCGAGTCCTTGAACGAGATCGCGGAGATGACAGGGCCAAAAATCTCCTCCTGCGCGATCCGCATATTGTCCTGAACATTGGCGAACACGGTCGGCGGCACGAAATAGCCCTTCGACAACGCGCCTTCGGTTAGCCGTGAGCCTCCGGCGAGCGCCTTGGCGCCTTCCTTCTGGCCGATGTCGAGATAGCCCGAGACGCGCTCGAGCTGCTGCTGCGACACCAGGGGCCCGATCTGCGTGTTCGGATCAAGCCCGTTGCCGACATTCAGCTTCTTGCCAAACTCGGCGACACGGCCGACGAACTCGTCATAGATATTGCTCTCGACGAACAGCCGCGTGCCGGCGCTGCAGATCTGGCCGGAATTGGCGAACACCGCCATCGCCGCGCCCGGCACGGCGGCATCGAGATCGGCATCGGCGAACACGATGTCCGGCGACTTGCCGCCGAGCTCGAGCGACACCCGCTTGAGGTTGCCGGCGGACGCGCGCACGATCGACTGCCCCGTGACATGCGAGCCGGTGAAGGCGACCTTGTCGACGCCGGGATGCGAGGCGAGTGCTGCGCCCGCGGTCTCGCCATAGCCGGGCACGACGTTGACGACGCCGGCGGGAATGCCGGCTTCCAGGCAGAGTTCGGCGAGCCGCAGCGAAGTCAGCGGCGCCTCTTCGGCGGGCTTGAGCACCACGGTGCAGCCGGTCGCGATCGCAGGGCCGATCTTCCAGACGCTGGCCCCCAACGGGCCGTTCCAGGGAATGATGGCGCCGACAACGCCGACCGGCTCCTTCAGGGTATAGGAGAAGACTTCGCCGGGCAGCGAGTTCTCGATGGTCTCGCCATGGATCGCAGTCGCCTGCCCTGCGTAATAGCGGAGCATGCCGAGCACGCGCAGCTTGTTGCCGCGGGTGCGGCTGATTGGTGCGCCCATGTCGAGCGTGTCGAGCTGCGACAGCTCCTCGAAATTCTTCTCGACGAGATCGGCGAGTTTCAACAGCAGGCTCTGCCGCTCGAACGGCTTCACCTTGCTCCACGGCCCCTCGAAAGCGCGGCGGGCGGCGGCGACGGCGCGATTGATATCCTCGGCATCGCCCTCGGCGACGGTGGCGAGCATTTCGCCGGTTGCGGGATTGAGCGTCTCGAATTTCTTGCCCGAGGCAGCGTCGACCCACTGGCCGTCGATCAACATCTTCTTGTAGGAACCATCCGCATAGGGATGACGCGTGATCGGAATTGCCTGTGTCACAGCCATACTGTTCTCCCTTGGTATCGACTGACGTTTTGAGGATCGTTATATTTCATATGATACAGCGAAGGCGGAACACCGTAAAGCGACCGCGCCGATGCCTGCCATGCGCACGATGATCACGGGGCAGCCGGCAACGCTACCGGGATGAAACCGAAAGACTTCAGTGTGGCCTGAGGCGACATCAGATACATCGCGAAATCGGCCGCGGCCGGCTGCGCCTTGGCTCCCCGCGGCCATCACCTTGAGGTCCGCAGCCGACGCGGACGACGTCACGGAGATCATGATTGCCACCAGCCACGCGCATGCGTCTTGCATTCCATCGGGCTGATAGCATGGCAGGCGCTAGTTGGCCCGCAGGACTTTTGGCTCGTATTGGGCGACCAGCGCCTCGCCGAGCTCATTCTGCTGCTGGCGGGGGATCGAGAAGCACACGGAAAAACCGTCCGACGTGCGCAGCGTGATCATGCCCTGGCTCGGGTCGGAGGACTGTTCGACCACCCAGGATTCCAGGGGATAGGCATAGCGCAGGGTTTCGTCGCCAAAACGCGTCTGCAGCGCCTTGCCGATCAGCCCCGGCAGGGTCATCGCGAGCGCGCCGACCTGGTTCAGGGACAGCCGGATGGTCTGGGGCTGGCCGCGGGAGTCGACGAATCCCAGCGAAATCGCAGCGCCGTCGGGGGCGATCTCGCAGGAGGTCAGCGACTGGGTCTCGATTTCCATAGGCCGGCTCCGGGTCCGTTTCTCGTTATATCCGTCAGGATATATCGATGGGCCGCGACCGTCCAGCGGCTTGCGGCGGTGGCCTCCCATCCCCAAACGTGATATATTCTTGGATATAACGATGCCCGAAGCGGGCCAAATCCAAGGGAGAGCAGAGCAAATGAGTGCCTATAATCTTCTGATCGATGGCAAGATGGTGCCCGGCGACCTTACCATGCCGGTCCTCAATCCCGCGACCGAGGAAGTGCTGGCGGAATGCCCGCGCGCCTCGAAGGACCAGCTCGACAAGGCGGTCGCCGCCGCGAAGGCCGCCTACCCGGCCTGGGCCGCGACCCCGATCGAGGAGCGCCGCAAACTTGTGATCCAGATCGCTGACGTGATCGAAGCCAATTCGGGCGAGCTGGCGCGCCTGCTCACCAGCGAACAGGGCAAGCCATTGGGGACGCCACCGGCGAGGTGCTGGGCATGGCCGCCTTCTTCCGCTATCTCGGCTCGCTCGAGCTGCCGATGCGCGTGATCGAGAACTCGGGCGACCGCAAGGTCGAGGCCTATCGCCGCCCGCTCGGCGTCGTCGGCGCCATCATCCCCTGGAACTATCCGCTCCTGATCCTCAGCTTCAAGCTGCCGTCGGCGCTGCTCGCCGGCAACACGCTGGTGGTCAAGCCCGCGCCGACCACGCCGCTGTCGACGCTGCGCTTCGCCGAGCTGATCAAGGACGTCCTGCCCAAGGGCGTGCTCAACGTCATCACCGACGCCAACGACCTCGGCGACCACATGACCAAGCATCCTGACATCCGCAAGATCTCGTTCACGGGATCGTCGGCCACGGCGCAGAAGGTGATGGCGAGCGCCGCGCAGACCTTGAAGCGGATCACGCTCGAGCTCGGCGGCAATGACGCCGGCATTGTGCTCGACGACGTCGATCCGAAGAAGGTCGCGCCGGGCATTTTCGAAGGCGCCTTCCAGAACTCAGGGCAAGTCTGCCTCGCCATCAAGCGGCTCTATGTGCACGAATCCGTCTATGACGAGATCTGCAACGAGCTGGTCGCGATCGCCAAGAACACCGTGGTCGATGACGGCTCCAAGCAGGGTACCAAGCTCGGGCCGCTGCAGAACAAGATGCAGTACGAGAAGGTGAAGGCGTTCCTCGACGACGCCCGCAAGAACGGCAACGTCATTGCCGGCGGCTCGGCCATGGACCGTCCCGGCTATTTCATCGAGCCGACTATCGTGCGCGACATCAAGGAAGGCTCGCGGCTGGTCGACGAGGAGCAGTTCGGCCCCGTTCTGCCGGTGATCAAATATTCCGACAGGGATGACGTGATCCGCCGTGCCAACGCGACGACTTACGGCCTCGGCGCTTCGGTCTGGTCGTCGGACACCAAGCGCGCCCACGAGGTCGCAAGCCAGATCGAGGCCGGCACGGTCTGGATCAACAAGCATCTCGACATGGCCCCGCACATTCCGTTCGGCGGCGCCAAGCAATCGGGCATCGGTACCGAGTTCGCCGAAGAGGGTCTGGCGGAGTTCACCCAGCTGCAGATCATCAACGGACCGGCGGCGAGCACCTGACCACAAGGCGCGACGGCAAAATCGCCATCGCGCTTTCGCCCGATCCGCGCATGATCGTTTCGGCAACCCCCTGCCGCCGATCCGGATCATGCGCCTGGGATCGCGGCTTCATTGCCGCGATCCCCTTTTCTCGCTGCCATGGAGGCGAACCATGTTCGATGCCCAATGCGATCTCGCCGCCCTCGTCTACGACGCGCATCAAGACCCCGACACGGTCCTGCGCGACTTCGCCGGTGATTTGAACGCGCACGGCTTTCGCGCCGTCGGCATGGTGCAGGCCGGGCAATGCGCCGACGCCAGCCTTTCGGCAGTGCTGGTCCACAGCGGCGAGAAATTGTTGCTGGCGCAGGATTTCGATCCGAGCGCGCGCGGCTGCCGGCTTGATCTTGGCCGGCTTCAGAATGCGGGGATGAGGATCGCCGATGCGCTCGAAGCCGGCGCCGATCTTTTGATCGTCAACCGGTTCGGAAAACGCGAGCGCGACGGCAAGGGTCTCGCCTACCTGATCGAGCGCGCTCTCGCTGCCGACATTCCCGTCGTCATCGCGGTCTCACACGACCGCTTTGCCGACTGGATCAAGTTCGCCGGCGGCATGAGCGTGAAGCTCGCCTGCGACCCCACCGCGCTGGATGCGTGGTGGCGCAACGTGTCGTCGCTGCGCAACACCGCAACGATCGCATCTGATCACATCAGCGTCTGCGAAGCCCTGAAGTAGGCCCGCTCACAGTCGCCGAGCCATCGCCGACGACCATCAGCGGTACCCGAGTCCGCCCAGCTGAGCTCTGACAGCTGATCTGTCCGGCGGCAGATCGACGCGGCAATCCCCTGTCCTTGACGGTTCCAGAATTAACCCGGATCGCGGGTATTAATCTAAATTAGCAAGCTTAACCAACGCATTGTGTTGCGCAATCCCGCGCGACAACTCAGGGTTTTGGCTTAAGCGCTTCCCTCAACCTTTAACCAAAGGGAGTAGTCGTCATGGTACAGTCACCACCGGGAAGACCTCTGACTGATATAGAGCGCGAAATCCAGGCGGAAGTTCGCAGCAGACCGCCGCTCTACGAGCCGCGTCCTGCTCAACCCACCGCGCCAACGGTCGGTGCACCGGCTCTGGCGATGCCGGACTACGTCGAGCACCGCGACGGGGCCACCGAAATCGGCAAATTGTCCGCGGAAGCCGTGGTTCGTGAATACGAAGCGACGGCGAAGGAAATCGAATCGATGGGCGCCGAGGTGCTTGAACGCGTCAGGCAGTGCGAGGCGATGACCCGCGATGCGCTCGCGGTGACAGAGGAGCTCAAGGAAATCGCCTCGCGTTACCGTGAGGAGGCAAAGCGCGCGTTCGATCACATTGAAAGCTGTTCATTGGTGATCGCAGAGGCCCGCAAGACCTGCACCGAGTTGAAGGACAAGATCGCCGTCCCGCTCGGAACAGATCGGATGAAGCCAAGAAAGAAGTGACCCATCAGGTGCCGTCGAACGGCGTGCCGTAACGCGGGCGATCTGTGCGCCTGCCCGGAGGCTTCGTGAATACAATCGCTGGAAAAAGATCGCGCCTCCCGCGATTGCGCAGCTTGACCGAACGCGCCAGCAACGCTCCGCAGCGCATGAGGGCGCGCAAGACTGAGGCCAGGATTCTGGAGATGATGCCGATCAGGGCATGGCTGACCTGCACGGTGGTTTCGCGGCTGATTGGCGCCGGCGATGATCGCAAGACGCGTGCCCGCCTCGATCGCCTGGTGCGCGACGGCAAGATCGAATGCAAGCGCGAACAAGGCACCCACGGCCTGGTCTATCTGTTCCGCAGACCTTCCTAAACATCCCTGTCGCCAGTGACTGCAGCCTGCGCTGTTGCAGGGCGCGCCGGCATCGATGCGGGCACAGCCCAAGGTTACGGATGTAACGTGACTTGACCGGCGCTTTGCCAAATCGCACGTCCTTGAACGCGAATTGAAGAAGCTCGCGCGGAGTTGAGCCGCAATTGCATCGCGATTGCCCGCCGCACTCCCCACCTCAAACGTGACGCGGCTGGGAGCGCAATCACTGACGGAGTGGCGTGATGTTACGGAAAATAGCGATCGCATTGTTGGGAGTTTCGGTGCTGAGCCTCGCGGCGCCGACGATGGCTTTGGCGCGTGGCGGTGGAGGCGGCGGCGGCGGTCATGGCGGAGGCGGCGGCGGTCATGGCGGAGGTGGGTTTGGTGGCGGCGGCTTCCACGGCGGTGGA
>DATMNV010000214.1:0-14214 GCA_035568535.1 Bradyrhizobium sp. | reverse complement strand
AGGCCGAACACGTCCCGGCCCCATGAAAATTCGTGGCCCATCGGCTGGATGAAAAAGCCCAGCGCCGATCGCGGGCCGAAGCCCAACATCGCGATCGCACAGCCACAGACGATGATGACAAGCGGCGTCCGCCAGCTTGTGAGGATCGAAGCCGGCCGAAGATCGCCCGCGGTTGTCGACATGAAGTGCCCCTTCTTGATCGCGGCTCGGAATCGGCCGCGTTGGTTACAGGGAGTTAATGCATCTGCATGGAAAACCAAGAACCTCGGTCGAAGAAAAATTTCGCAGCGCAGCGATGCAAATACCTGCGATCAGACACGACGACTTGATGGTTCTGACGCCTAGCGGAGCAAAGGAAGCCGTGTTAGGTTTGATCTACTCATCTTGAGTATAATCGTTCAATGATGAGCAACCGGCCCCGACAGGCCGGATTTCTAACAAACCAGATATGCTCATACTGAGCATATAATTCTATGGAGGCACACCATGCCAATCGCAGCGATCTACGGTCCCGACGATTTCGAGAAGTCTGTGCGCCCGCCTCCCATGGCGCCGGTCCCAGGCCAGTCCGGCTCCAGTGTGCCTGCGGCCACCCTGCCGAGGCCGTCGCTGGAATGGACGCCCGAGGTGGAGCGCGCCACCGCGCATCTCTATGAGCGCGTGAAAAGCGTCATCACGCCGCTCGAGTGGCCGCTGATGGCGCCGACCATCAAGGCGATCAACGAACTCAAGGGCGAGCGCGATGCGGTGATCCTCGCGCACAACTACCAGACGCCGGAAATCTTCCATTGCGTCGCCGATATCACCGGCGACTCGCTGCAGCTCGCCGTCGAAGCCACCAAGGTGCAGGCCTCCACCATCATCCAGTGCGGCGTGCACTTCATGGCGGAGACATCGAAGATCCTCAATCCGGAGAAGCGCGTGCTGATCCCGGACTCGCGCGCCGGCTGCTCGCTCGCTTCCAGCATTACCGGCGCCGATGTCCGGCTGTTGCGCGAACGTTTTCCCGGCGTGCCCGTCGTCGCCTATGTCAACACCTCGGCCGACGTGAAGGCCGAAGTCGACATCTGCTGCACCTCGTCGAATGCGGTCGCGGTGGTCGAGAGCCTGAATGCGCCGGAGGTGATCTTCCTGCCGGACCAGTATCTCGCGAAATACGTGGCGTCGCAGACCGACGTGAAGATCATCGCCTGGAAGGGCGCCTGCGAGGTGCATGAGCGGTTCACCGGCGACGAGCTCCGCGCCTATCGCGAAGCCGATCCATCGCTGCAGATCATCGCGCATCCGGAATGCCCGCCCGACGTGCTGGCGGAAGCCGATTTCACCGGCTCGACCGCGCACATGATCAACTGGGTGCGCAAGAACCGGACGAAGCGCGTCGTGATGATCACCGAATGCTCGATGGCCGACAACGTGAAGGCCGAGCTGCCCGATGTCGAAATGGTGCGGCCCTGCAATCTCTGCCCGCACATGAGGCGGATCACGCTGCCAAAGATCTTGGACAGCCTGCTCTCGCTTCGCGAGGAAGTGACGATCGAACCTGTGATCGCCGGCAAAGCGCGGCGCTCGGTCGAGCGGATGATCAACCTGAAGAATTAAGGCTACGCCATGCCAAACAACGTCTACGACCTCACCCGCAAGACCGACGATGTCGTGATCGTCGGCGGCGGACTTGCCGGACTCTTTTGCGCCCTGAAACTGGCCCCGCGTCCGGTCACCCTGATTTCCGCCGCGCCGCTTGGCGAAGGTGCTTCCAGCGCCTGGGCGCAGGGCGGCATCGCCGCTGCTGTGGCTGAGGGCGACAGCGCCGAAGCGCATGCGGCCGACACGATCGCGGTTGGCGGCGGCATTGTCGATGAAGAGATTGCGCTGGGGCTCGCACGCGAGGCCGGCGCGCGCATCGACGACCTCCTGCGTTACGGCGTCCCCTTCGACCGCGACCTCGAGGGCAAGCTCGCGGTCGGCCGCGAAGCTGCGCATTCGGCGCGCCGCATCGTGCATGTGCGCGGCGACATGGCCGGCAAGGCGATCATCGCGGCGCTGACGGAGGCCGTCCGCAAGACACCTTCGATCCGCGTGATCGAAGCTTTTGTCGCCGAAGCGCTGTTGACCGAAGACGGCGCGGTCACGGGATTGCAGCTGCGCAATGCCAA
The DNA here is from genome assembly GCA_035568535.1 of Bradyrhizobium sp. GTDB lineage: Bacteria > Pseudomonadota > Alphaproteobacteria > Rhizobiales > Xanthobacteraceae > Bradyrhizobium. Next base: position 12,061 of record DATMNV010000214.1, on the reverse strand, counting down.
GGATGCCACCGCACGGCCCGTGATCATCGCCTCGCGCGCCGTGGTGCTGGCGACCGGCGGCATCGGCCATCTCTATGCAGTCACGACCAACCCGCAGGAAGCAAGCGGCCTCGGGCTCGCGATCGCCGCCCGCGCCGGCGCCATGATTGCCGACCCTGAGTTCGTGCAATTCCACCCGACCGCGATCATGGTCGGCCGCGATCCTGCGCCGCTCGCGACCGAAGCGCTGCGCGGCGAAGGCGCAACGCTGATCAACAACTTTGGCGAACGCTTCATGCAGAAAGCCCATCCTCTGGCCGAGCTTGCACCGCGCGACATCGTGGCCCGCGGCGTGTTCGCGGAAATCGCGGCCGGCCGCGGCGCATTCCTCGACGCCCGCGAGGCGCTCGGTGCGCGCTTTGCGGAAAAATTTCCGACAGTCTATGCAAGCTGTCTCGCAGCCGGCCTCGATCCGGCCAGGCAGCCGATTCCAGTCGCGCCTGCCGCGCATTATCACATGGGCGGCATTGCGGTGGATGCGCGCGGCCGCACCTCGCTGCAAGGGCTTTGGGCCGGCGGTGAGGTTTCGTCGACCGGAGCGCATGGCGCCAACCGCCTCGCCTCGAACTCGCTGCTCGAAGCCGTAGTGTTCGCCGCGCGCATCGCCGAAGACATCGCGGGCCACGAGATCGAGGCTCCCGCAAGCCTGCCGCCGATGCTGGTGGTCCCGCGCAACGGCCCCATCTCCCCGCTGGCCGAGAAAAACCTGCGTGCGCTGATGAGCTCGCATGTCGGCGTCATCCGCGACGGCGACAGGCTCGAGGAAGCGGTGCGGAGTTTTGCAGAGATCGAACGCGATGCCGGCGGTATCGCGCTGCGCAACATGGCAACCACGGCACTGCTGGTCGCGGTCTCCGCGTGGAGTCGTCGCGAAAGCCGCGGCGCGCATTACCGCTCCGACTATCCGGCGGAAAAGCCCCTGCTCGCCCATCGCACCATGACGTCGCTCGCCGCGGCGCACGAGATCGCGGAGACGCTGGAAATCCGCGAACCGCAAAACGCGCAACCCATGATCGCCTAGAGGTTTGTGATGACGACTGCGAACTCACTGCTCAATCCGGAAGCCTTCCTGTCACCACTGGCGATCAACGAGGCTGTCACCCGCGCGCTCGACGAAGATCTCGGCCGCTCCGGCGATGTCACCTCGATGGCGACCATTCCCGAGACGACACCGGCGCAAGCGATCATGGTCGCGCGGCAGACCGGCGTGATATCAGGCCTGCCGCTCGCTGTCGCGACGTTCCGGAAACTCTCGCCTGATATCAGGATCGATGCGCAAGTCCGCGATGGCGCGACCGTCGAGAAAGGCAAGCACGTGCTGACCATCTCTGGTCCCGCGCGCGCCGTGCTGACCGGTGAACGCACCGCGCTGAATTTCGTCGGCCGCCTCTCCGGCATCGCGACACTGACCGCCGATTATGTGCGGCAGACCACCGGTACGAAATTGCGCATCTGCTGCACGCGCAAGACCACCCCGGGCCTGCGCGCGCTGGAGAAATATGCGGTGCGTTGCGGCGGCGGTTTCAATCACCGCTTCGGGCTCGATGATGCGGTCCTGATCAAGGACAACCACATCGCCGTCGCCGGCGGCGTCAGGGCCGTGCTGGAACGTGCACGCGCGTACACGGGCCACCTCGTCAAGGTCGAGATCGAGGTCGACACGCTCGATCAGCTGCGCGAGGTGCTCGACACGGGGCTGGCCGACGTGGTGCTGCTCGACAACATGGACACCGCAACGCTGACCGAGGCGGTGAGGCTCGCGCAAGGCCGCGTGGTGCTGGAGGCTTCCGGCGGCGTCACGCTGGATTCGATCGCAAAGATTGCCGCGACCGGCGTCGACTATGTCTCCTCCGGCGCGCTGACGCATTCGGCGCCGAATTTTGATGTCGCGCTGGATATCGAGGCTTGAGCCGAGCCGCACGGTGTTTCTTCTCCCTCTCCCCGGATGCGGGGAGAGGTGAACAGGAGTGCTAACGTCGCACCGAATTCGGATACATCTCGGCTTCGCTCTTGGCCTCGGCCGCGAGTTGCTGCGACAGCGCGGCGGTCTGCGCCGGCGTGCCCCAGCTCGGCGCATCGCTGCCGTCGCCCCACTTCTTTGGCCGGTAGAAGGTGTGCACGCCGAATTTGTACAGCTTGGTCATCTCGCTGACCCAGGACGGATGCACATAATAGGCGTGGTAGTGGGTCGACTTGCCGACTTCCGGCAGCCAGATCTGGCCGTCGAGCATCGCCTTGGCGATCTTCCTGGCGCGCTCCCACATGTCGGGCTCGCGGATCACGTCGGCATAATTGTCGCAGGCGAAGGTGAACTGGCAGGCCATGTGGCGGTGCTTGTTCTGATAGACCACCCCGCATACGTCGTTCGGGTATTTGCCGGAGAAGGCGCGGTTCATCACCACCTGCGCCACCGCGATCTGGCCGCGCACGGCCTCGCCGCGGGCCTCGAAATAGACGACTTCCGCGAGGCACTTCTCGGCCTTGGCGCGTGACTTCTCGTCGGTGAGGCCGAGCCGCTCGGCCGGCGTCTTCGACAGCTGATTGTCGGCGTTGACCTCGCCCTTCGGCGCGACGCTCTCGCCGCTTTCGATCTCCTTCGCCAGCTCCGAGCCTGATGGCAGCGACGCCATCACCTTCATGTCGGGATCAGGCGCGACGATGGTCGGCTCTTCACCGGGCTGCCAGCGCTCCATGCTCTCGATCGAACCGCCTAGCGACGAATTGCCGAAGAACAGGCTTGAGGTCTTGACGTTGAAACCGTCGCGCGAGGGAGCCGGCTCGATCTGGATCGCGCCGCGGGAATTCCTCAGATCGTCCAGCGGCTGCGCTTCCAGCGACAGCGAGACATCGTATTTCGGCAGCTGCGGTGGCGTATTGTATTGCGGCAGTGGCGGCGCATTCATCGCGGCCTGCAATTCCGGATCAAGCGGCACCCGCTTCGGAAGGGGCGCAGCCGCGGTCTTTGCGCCCATCACGGAAGCATTGGAGGTCGAGGGATCTTCAAGGGCCCGCTGCGGTTCGTCGGGACGCCCGGTCTCGGGCTCGATGGCGAGCGGCGGCGCGACGACGAGACGATCGCCCTTCAGCGTGCGGTCGACTTTTGGAAAATCGGAGGCCTGGTAGCGCGGCGGAGGCTGCAGCACCGTATTGCGCGGCAGCGAACCCGTGATGTCAGCGACCGCGCCGTCGAGGCTTGCGAGTCGATAGCTCGGGCTCTCCGGCGCCGACGTGCCGAGCGGTCGGCCAAAACTGTAGGTCGCGAGCTGAATGGTGGCGGCTGCGCCCGTCACGCGCTTCTGCCAGCGCTCGCCGACGCCGGGCTGGCGCGCGAGCAGCGAGGCGATGTCCTGATAGCCGATCTCGTTCGGCATCAGGGCGAAGATGGCCAGCGCAAAACCGAAGGACGCGAAACGCACGCCCCTCGGCTTCTTACGCTCGACTGGTATCAACGCACTCACGCAACGCTACACACTCAAGTAGAGTTCGAACGCAGTACATCCGTGCAATTCGATCTATTCCGGTAATATCCAGTTTAGGTTGCCGGGGCGTTAATCCGCGTGACGTGCGCGACACAGGCAAGCGATCCCAGCGCTTTGCGCGATGGCTTCGAAAGCGTTGGTAAATGGCGATTGGAGAGAAGTGGTAAATATCCGGTCAACAAAAATGCTGAAGAAATTTTACCGGGTTCCCGTACCACTATGGGACAGCGGGCGCTCGCTATCCGCTCGTCATTCCGGGGCGCGGCCTGCCGCATTCGCGGAAAATTTCCGGTTTGTGCGAATGGCCCAAGGGCCAAGCGCGCCATGCGTATGGATTCCGGGCTCGCGCTTTCGCGCGCCCCGAAATGATGAGGAGAGAGTTACGCCTGGCTCGCGACCGCCTTGCCGATCGCGGCTTGGGCCGCGGCGAGACGGGCGATCGGCACGCGATAGGGCGAGCACGAGACGTAGTTGAGGCCGATCTCGTGGCAGAACGCCACCGAAGCAGGATCGCCGCCATGCTCGCCGCAGATGCCGACCTTGAGATCCGGCCGCGTCTTGCGGCCGCGCGCCACGCCGATCTTCACGAGCTCGCCGACGCCTTCCCGGTCGAGCGCGATGAAGGGATCGATCTCCAGGATGCCCTTGCTGACATAGGCGCTGAGGAAGCTCGCGGCATCGTCGCGGCTGATGCCGTAAGTGGTCTGCGTCAGGTCGTTGGTGCCGAACGAGAAGAAGTCCGCGCTCTTCGCTATATCGCCCGCGAGCAAACAGGCGCGCGGCAGCTCGATCATGGTGCCGACCTGATAGGCGAGCTTGGTGCTGGTCTCCTTCATCACGGCCTGCGCGGTGGCATCGATGCGCGCCTTGACCAGGTCGAGCTCGGCCTTGGTCGCGATGAGCGGCACCATCACCTCAAGCCCGACCGCCTTGCCGGTGCGCTTCTGCGCCTCGACCGCGGCCTCGAAGATCGCGCGCGCCTGCATCTCGGCGATCTCCGGATAGGCGATCGCGATACGGCAGCCGCGGAAGCCGAGCATCGGGTTGAACTCGGCGAGATCGCGGGCACGGTCGGCAAGGCGCCGCGGATCGGTGTTCATCGCGCGGGCGACTTCCTCGATCTCGGCATGGGTGTGCGGCAGGAATTCATGGAGTGGTGGATCCAAGAGCCGGATCGTAACCGGCAGGCCCTTCATGATCTCGAACAGCTCGACGAAATCGGCGCGCTGCATCGGCAACAGCTTTGACAGCGCCTGGCGGCGCGCCTGCTCGTCTTCGGCGAGGATCATCTCGCGCACGGTGCGGATGCGGGTTTCCTCGAAGAACATGTGCTCGGTGCGGCAGAGGCCGATGCCTTCGGCGCCGAACTTGATCGCGGTACGGGCATCGTCGGGCGTATCGGCATTGACGCGGACGCCGATCTTGCGGACCTGGTCGGCCCAGCCCATCAGCGTGCCGAACTCGCCCGACATTGCCGGCTCGATCATCGGCATGCGGCCCGCCAGCACCTGGCCGAGCGAGCCGTCGATGGTGATGACATCACCGGTCTTGAAGGTGCGCGAGCCGATGCTCATGGTGCCGCGGCCATAGTCGACACGGATACTGCCGCAGCCGGAGACGCAGGGCTTGCCCATGCCGCGCGCGACCACGGCGGCGTGCGAGGTCATGCCGCCGCGCGTGGTCAAAATGCCTTCGGCGGCGTGCATGCCGTGAATGTCTTCCGGCGAGGTCTCGATGCGCACCAGGATGACTTTCCGTCCATCGGCCTGGAGCTTGGCGGCTTCATCGGAGGAGAACACGATTTCGCCGGCGGCCGCACCGGGCGAAGCCGGCAAGCCGGTTGCGATCACATCGCGCTTGGCGTTGGGATCGATGGTCGGGTGCAACAACTGGTCGAGCGAAGCGGGATCGATGCGTGACACCGCTTCCTTCTGCGAGATCAGGCCCTCGTTGGCGAGCTCGACCGCGATCTTCAGCGCCGCCTTGGCGGTACGCTTGCCGCCGCGGGTCTGCAGCATCCACAATTTGCCGCGCTCGACGGTGAACTCCATGTCCTGCATGTCGCGGTAATGCTTTTCCAGCATGGTGTAGATCCGCGTCAGCTCCTTGAACGCCTCTGGCATCGCGGTTTCCATCGAGGCCTTGTCGGAGCCCGACTCCTGCCGCGCATCATCGGTGATATCCTGCGGCGTCCGGATGCCGGCAACGACGTCCTCGCCCTGCGCGTTGATCAGGAACTCGCCATAGAGCTTGCTCTCGCCGGTCGAGGGGTTGCGGGTGAAGGCGACGCCGGTCGCCGACGTGTCACCCATGTTGCCGAACACCATGGCCTGTACATTGACCGCGGTGCCCCACGATTCAGGGATATCGTGCAGCTTGCGATAGGTCACCGCGCGCGCATTCATCCAGGATGAAAATACCGCGCCGATCGCGCCCCAGAGCTGGTCGTGCGGGTCCTGCGGAAACTCCTTGCTGGTTTCGTGCGCGACGGCGTCCTTGTACTTGCCGACCAGCTCGACCCAGTCCTCGGCGGTGAGATCGGTGTCGAGCGAATAGCCCTGGCTGTCCTTGAAGGTGTCGAGGATGTCCTCGAAATGATGATGCTCGAAGCCGAGCACGACATCCGAATACATGGTGATGAAGCGGCGATAGCTGTCATAGGCGAAGCGGCGGTCGCCGGACATTTCCGCCAGCGCTTCCACCGTCTCATCGTTGAGGCCGAGATTGAGCACGGTGTCCATCATGCCGGGCATCGAGGCGCGCGCGCCGGAGCGCACCGAGACCAGCAGCGGATTCCTGGGATCGCCGAACACTTTTCCGGTGAGTTTGCCGACATGGTCGAGCGCCTTCTCGACCTGCGCCTTCAATTCCTTCGGGTAGGTTTTGTCGTGGGCGTAGAAATAGGTGCAGACCGAAGTCGGGATGGTGAAGCCCGGAGGCACCGGCAGGCCGAGATTGGCCATTTCGGCGAGATTGGCGCCCTTGCCGCCGAGGAGATCGCGCAGGCCCGCCTTACCCTCCGCCTTGCCGTCACCGAAGGTATAGACCCACTTGCCGGCCTTCACCGGCTCCGCCGCGGCCAGCTTTACCGCCTGTTTGGCGACCGGCTTTGCGACCGTTTTGGCCGGGCCTTTCTGCAGCGCCTTGCGAGCCGGCGCGACGGGGGCGGCTTTCGCCCGGCCTGCCACGGAGGGCTTTGATTTCGCTGACATTTTCTTCGACTTCGCGACGGCTTTGGCCATGGCTTTTCTGAACGTCCAGTAAGAGGAAGATTGGCGCGCTTACACCACTTTGGGCGGTTCCGCGCAAGCCGCGAAACCGCCTCTCCCCGCGCTACATATGGAGCCAGCGGAGCAGGCCGAGACCGACCAGCCCGATGACGATGAGATAGATGGCTACGATGAAGTTGAGCAGGCGCGGCATGATCAAGATCAAAATGCCGGCGATCAAGGCCACGATGGCAGGGATGTGCGCAGTGGTGATGGTCATCGATACTCCTGTGATGCGGGATGGTTGGTGATACGGGGGAATCGTTCCGGGGCCGGCAGTGTAGCTTTGCGGGTTCCGGAATAGGAGACGCGTACGGCGTCTTTGGGTTCCCCTCATCACAAAAATTGCCCGAAAATGCCGCCGATGAGACCGGTAGTTCCCAGGAACGATGCGAAGCGCGACGCATTGGGCTGCGGTGCGAGACGCAAGGACTAATCGTGCCTTGCGTCATGGAAAGAGGAGCAACCAATGCAGCACAGAATATTCGCCATCGCAGCGGTCGCAGCCGCGCTCGGCGCACCGGCAGCGGGCTTGGCACAGAGCAATGTCACCGTTGGCGTGGCTCCCGGCGGGCCCGGCGTAGCCGTCACCGAGTCCGAAGGCATCGCGGTCGGGCAGCAGCCTGCCTTTCGTGAATATGTGATCCGCGAACGCGTGCCGACCTATACCATTCCCGATCGCGTCGTTATCGGTACCGTCCTGCCAGAAGCGGGCGTGACCTATTATGACGTGCCGCAGACCTTCGGCGCGACACCCTATCGCTACACCGTGGTGAACGGCGAGACCGTGCTGGTCGAGCCGCGCACGCGCCGCATCGTCCAGGTCGTCGAGTAGCAAGCCGCGCATGATCCGGAAAAGTGGGGACCGGCTTTCCCTCGCGACAAACGCGTAGCGTTTGCGCGGGGATCATGCGCCAAATTGAGAGTTAGCTGCTGAAGCTGAGTGTCCGGCACGCCGCAGTGGCAACCGGGCATCCCGAGCCCCGCCTGGTCTTCCCCCACCAGGCGGGGTTTTCTTGTTTGACTTTGAATTCTTGTTTTTATTTCTTGGCGATCAGCCGGTGAATCTTTTTGCCCGAGGAAGCGCTGACCACTTCTTCGTCAAGCCACAAGGTCGATTTCGTCAACTCGGCACGCACCAGGCCCGCATCGAAGGCGGCATAGAGGCGGCCGTGGCTATCTCGCTGATCGCCGCCTTCGGTGACGCGCCAGCTCAGATAAAAAATACCATCGGCTTTCATGATGTCGAACATCCGCGCCACCGACGGCCCGATCAGGTCGTGCTCCAGGTGCATGATCACGGTCTCGCACAGCACGTTGTCGAAGCTGCCGGGAGCAATGCCCTTGAGGTCAGGCAATTCGGCATGGGTGAATTTGAGCCCGGGATAGCGGCGCCGTGCTTCGGCGAGCAGCCCGTCGGACGCGTCAAATCCTTCAGCCGGAAATCCATTCGCGTTCAGCCAGGCCACCTCGCGCCCACTGCCGCAGCCGATATCGCAGCTGGTACCGCCCCTGATGAAGAAGTTCGTCACCACGTCATGCAGGTCGGTCGGGGCCGGCTGCTCGTGCCAGTCCTTCGCAAACGCCGCCGCGTCGTGGTCGTAGGCGGCGAGCGTGGTGCGATCCATGAAATCAGCCCTCGATCCTGGAAAAATCCGCGACCGCGCGCGTGGCGCTGCGGATTTCGTTCAAGAGCTTTAGTCGGTTTTCCCGGACCTTTGGTTCATCGTCATTGACCTTGACCTTGTCAAAGAAGGCGTCGACCGCAGGACGGAGTGTTGCCATGAAGCTCATGGCGCTGGCGAAGTCTTCGTTCATCACGGCGACGGCGGCCTCCACCCTCGCGAGGTCAATCGCGTCCGCGAGCGCCTTCTCTTCCGGAAGGCTGTAGAGCGCTGGACTCGGTGCGCCGTCAAAAGTCCGCTTGTCCCGCTTCTCTTCGATGGCAAGGATGTTGCTCGCACGCTTGGTGCCGGCGAGAAGGTTTTTCCCATCGTCAGTATCGAGAAATTTGCCAAGAGCATCGACACGATCCACGATCGAAACAAGGGAATGCCCTTGAAGCAACGATTCTGCGCTCAAGACCGCATCAACCAAATCGTGGCGCGCTTTTTGATCCCGTAGTTGAACCTTGAGCCGGTCCTCAAAGAACAACATCAGATCGTCTATCTTGTCTGCTGCCGCCAAATATTGCGTTCCGTAGGAATTCTCGAAGTGCTTCTCAACCAATGTCCGCAGGCTGATCTTAATACGCCGATCGAGGACAATTCGAATTACTCCGAGCGCCGCTCGGCGGAGAGCAAACGGATCTTTCGACCCTGTTGGCTTCTCGTCTATCGACCAGAAGCCAACCAGCGTGTCGATCTTGTCGGCTAGAGCTACTGCTACCGATACCAAATCCGTCGGCACGCGATCGGCAGGACCTTGCGGCTTATAGTGCTCTTCGCTCGCGGCAGCGACGGACGCATCCTCGCCCTGCGCCAGCGCGTAGTATTTTCCCATCAGGCCCTGAAGTTCCGGGAATTCGCCGACGACCTCCGTGAGCAGGTCAGCCTTCGCCAGATGCGCCGCGCGCTTGACCTTCTCGACATCGGCGCCGACCAGCGGCGCAATCTCGCCGGCCAACCGCTCGATGCGCTTGATGCGCTCAGCCTGCGTGCCCAGCTTCTCGTGAAACACGATCTGCTCGAACTTCGGCAGCCGGTCCCCGAGCTTCGTCCCCAGATCGGTCTCGTAGAAAAACTTGGCGTCTGACAATCGCGAGCGGATCACGCGCTCATTGCCGGCGACGATCGCCTGGCCGCCGTCGCTCGCCTCGATATTCGCGGTCAGGACGAACTTGTTGGCGAGCTTGCCGGTCTTGGGATCGTTGACGACGAAGCACTTCTGGTTGTTGCGGATGGTGGCCCGGACCACCTCGCCCGGGATCGACAGAAATTCCGTCTCGAACGAGCCCATCAGCACGACCGGCCACTCGACGAGGCCTGCAACCTCGTCGAGCAGCGCCTGATCCTCGACCAGCTCGAAGCCCTGCGCGAAGGCAAGCTGCTTGGCGTCGGTCAGGATCGTGTCCTTGCGCCGCTCCGGATCGAGCACGACCTTCGCCTGCAGCAACTTTTCTTCATAATCCTCAAAGCGTCTTACGTTGATCGCGGCAGGCGCCATGAAGCGATGACCGTAGGTGGTCTGACCGGTCTCGATGCCGTCGATGGCGAACTTCACCACGTCCGGCTCTTCGGTCTCGAGCCCGAAGGTAGCGGTGATCGCGTGCAACGGCCGCACCCAGTTGAGCGAACCCGCCTTGGCCGAGCGCGCACCCCAGCGCATCGATTTCGGCCAGGGGAAAGTGCGCACGATCACCGGCAACATCTCGGCCAGCACCTCGATGGTGGCGCGGCCCTTCTTCTCGATCAGCGCGATATAGAAATCACCCTTCTTGTCCGGCTGGATCTTGGCCTCGCTGATCAAGGAAAGGCCCGTCGCCTTCAGGAAGCCCTGGATCGCCACATCGGGCCCGCCGACGCGCGGCCCGCGACGCTCTTCCTTCAGGTCGGACTGCCGCGCGGGGATGCCGTGTACCGTCAGCGCGAGACGCCGCGGCGTCGCGAAGGCCTTGGCGCCTTCATAGACCAAACCCTCGGCGACGAGCTTGTCGGTCACCATGCGGCGCAGATCGTCCGCCGCCTTCGCCTGCATGCGCGCGGGGATTTCTTCGGAAAACAATTCGAGCAGAAGATCAGGCATTAAACCGGAAGCTCTTTATGCGAGCCGTCGCACAGCGGCGCGTTCTTGCTGCGCTTGCAGGTGCAGAAGAACACGCGTTTGGTCTCCGGCGCGATGTACTGCACCGGGGAGAATTCGGTGTCCTCGTGGGTGCCGTCGCAGAACGGCTGGCTGGAAGACATGCCGCAGGCGCACCACCAGAGCTCCTCGCCGGCCGTTACCTCGACGGGATGCGGCGCCCTGCCGACAATTGCTGGTTCGCTCATGTTGCCCTCCCTGCTTCGGTGTGGACCCAGGCCTCGCCGCAGGCTTTTGCGAGCTCGCGTACGCGCAGGATATAGCTCTGCCGCTCCGTCACCGAGATCACGCCGCGCGCATCGAGCAGGTTGAAGACGTGGCTCGCCTTGATGCACTGATCATAGGCCGGCAGCGCCATCAGATGTTCCTTCCGGTTGCCCTCACGCCAGCCCGCCGCGAGATACTTCTTGCACGCATCCTCGGCCATCCGAAATTGCTCGAACAGCATCGTGGTGTCGGCATATTCGAAATTGTGGCGCGAATATTCCTGCTCGGCCTGCAGGAACACGTCGCCATAGGTAACGCGCTCGGCGCCGTCGCGGCCGTTGAAGTTGAGATCGTAGACGCGGTCGACGCCCTGCACATACATCGCAAGGCGCTCGAGCCCGTAGGTCAGCTCGCCGGCAACCGGCGCGCACTCGACACCGGCGACCTGCTGGAAATAGGTGAACTGGCTGACTTCCATGCCGTCGCACCAGCATTCCCAGCCCAGACCCCAGGCGCCGAGCGTCGGGCTCTCCCAATCGTCCTCGACAAAGCGGATGTCATGGACACTGGAATCGATCCCGATCGCGGCGAGCGACTTCAGGTAAAGCTCCTGAAGGTTCGGCGGCGAGGGCTTCATGATCACCTGGAACTGGTAGTAGTGCTGCAGCCGGTTGGGATTTTCGCCGTAGCGGCCGTCCTTCGGCCGCCGCGATGGCTGCACATAGGCCGCGTTCCACGGTTTTGGCCCGAGCGCACGCAGCGTCGTCGCGGGATGGAAGGTGCCCGCCCCCATTTCCATGTCATAGGGCTGCAGGATCACGCAGCCCTGCTCCGCCCAGAAGCGCTGGAGCGCCAGGATGAAGCCCTGGAACGAACGTTCCGGACGCATATGGGAAGGCAGCGTATCCATCGTCGCTAGCTGGGTCTCGCGAAGGGGGGAGCAAAGTGCGCGGGACGGTATCGACGGCGGAGATGGGAATCAAGGCAATGGCGGCGTCAAACGCCGCCGAAGCAAGCCAAATCTGCTGGATTTAGCCCGGCCGATAGGCGCCGTCGACCGGGTCTCGGCGCAGCGTCTTGATTTCGCTCGATCTCGCGGCCTCTGCCACGCGGGCGAGCCGCATTTCCTCAAGCTCCTGGTTGATCCTCTGCGCCGTCTTGTAGGCCCAGCGAACCACCGCGAGCCCGCCCAGGACGCCCGCAAAAGCAATGAATGGCGGCATCGGTCGATCCTTTACTGGTCGCGCCCCCGATTCATATTCTCGC
>DATMNV010000213.1:0-12766 GCA_035568535.1 Bradyrhizobium sp. | reverse complement strand
CGACAGCATGAACACGACCATCAGGATGTCGGGCGAGTTCTTCTTGGTGACGACGCCGTTGCGCTGCACTTCATCCGGCAATTGCGGCTGCGCGATCGCGACGCGGTTCTGCACCAGCACCTGCGCCTTGTCGAGGTCGGTACCGAGCTTGAAGGTGATGGTGATGGTGAGCTGGCCGTTCGAGGTGGCCTGGCTGTACATGTACAGCATGTCCTCGACGCCGTTGATCTGCTGCTCGATCGGAGCAGCGACCGTGTCGGAGATGGTCTGCGCCGAGGCGCCCGGATATTGCGCGGTGACGACCACGGTCGGCGGCACCACTTCGGGATATTCGGCGACGGGCAGCGTCCGGTAGGCGAGCGCGCCCACGATCAGGAGCACGATCGACAGCACCATCGCCAGGATGGGCTGGTTGACGGAGAGACGCCCGAGATTCATGACTTGTTGCCGCCGATCTCAGCCTTGTGCGGGGCCACCTTGGCGCCGACGCGGGCGCGCTGGATGCCGTCGATGATGACGCGGTCTTCCGGCTTCAGGCCTGTGCGGATCACGCGCAGGCCTTCATCGAGCGGCCCGAGTTCGACTGTACGCGCTTCCACGGTGTCGTCGTCCTTCACCACGAACACGATCTTTCGCGACTGGTCGGTCGCAATCGCGGTATCCGGCAACAGCAGCGCCTCATAGGGCGAAGAGCCGATCAGCCGGACGCGACCGAACTGGCCCGGCAGGATCGACAGATCATGGTTCGGGATAATCGCGCGGCTGCGCAGCGTACCGGTCGAGACATCGAGCCGGTTGTCGAGGAAGTCCATCTTGCCTTCATGCGAGGGCTTGGTCTCGCCGCTCAAGGCCACGTGCACCGGATTGGGCGTGTCGCGCGAGCTCGGCCGCTTGCCCTCGAACCAGAGCTTGTTGTTCTTCAGATACGTCGCTTCATCCACGTCGAAATAGATGTAGATCGGGTCCATCGAGACGATGGTCGTGAGCAGGGTCGACGTGCCATTGTCGCTGCCCTGAACGAGATTGCCGATACTGACGAGATGGCGGCTGACGCGGCCGGTGATCGGCGCCATCACGTGGGTGAATTCGACATTGAGCTGGGCCGCCTTCAGTGCGCCTTCGGCCACGGTCTCGGCGGCGTGCGCAGCCTGCAAAGCCTGGCGGCGCTGGTCGACGACCTGCTCGGACACTGCACTGGTCTGAACCAGGTTCAGCCCACGATCGAGCTCGCGCTTGGCCAGTTCCGCCTTGGCCCGCGCGTCCGCAAGCTGGCCGTCCGCCTGTGTCGCCACTGCCTCGAACGGCCGCGGGTCGATGATGTAGAGCAGGTCGCCGGCATGCACCATGTCGCCGTCCTTGAACTCGACATTGGTGACGAAGCCGCCGACCCGGGCGCGAACCGACACTTCCTCGATCGCCTCGAAGCGGCCGGTGAACTCATCCCAATCGGTGACCGTGCGCTTGACCGGCTGGGCAACGGTGACCGGCGGGGCGGCGGCCGCCGCCTGCGGCGGACTTTGACCGCAGCCGGCGAGTGCCAGCGCGAGGGCGATCACGGTCGCGATGCCGCCAAGGACGCGAGACGCACCGCTATTAGGCTCCGATAGTTCCGTCCCGCTCAAGGAAATCTCCCCTGCACCAGCCGCGGCCTGCGGCGGCGTCCAAGATGCGGCCTTGCCGCACCGCATTCAAGAGCAGCGTGGCCCCGCCCCTGTTCCATACATCGCGTTTGTGGCGCAAATTTTTTTGCCACGCAAACGATGATGGTGGAATAATCGTTCGTATGCGCAAACTACCCGAATGGGTAGTTATCGGTTGCGCGGCGGCCACGCAAGAAAAGCGGCCCGCGAGAGGAAACGAGGTCACCATGGACGCACTTTCCGCCCGTCCGCCGTTTGCGGTCGATGCCGATCGCGGTCCTGCGCACCTGGCCCCCGACGGCGCAGGGCAGAATTTTTACGCGATCGACCGCGGTTTGCGCGATCTCTTGCCGCTTTATCTGGCAGCGGAGGATTTTAGCAAGCTGGAACCGCATTTCGATCGATTGGGTCAGCTCGCCGGCGGCCGGCTCGACGAGTTGGCGCGCATCGCCGATCAGCATCCACCGGTTTTGCATCCGCGCGACCGCTTCGGCCGTGACGAGGACTGGATCGACTACCATTCGTCCTACCGCGAGATGGAAAGCATCGCCTTCGGCGATTTCGGCTTTCATGCCATGAGCCACCGCGCCGGCGCGCTCGACTTGGATCGTCCGCTGCCGGCTGTTGCCAAATACGCGCTGCAATACCTGTTCGTGCAGGCCGAGTTCGGCCTGATGTGCCCGATCAGCGTGACCGATACGTCGATCCACCTGATCCGCAAGTTCGCAAGCAGGGAGCTGCAGGATTACCTGCTGCCGAAAATGCTGTCGGGCGACGTCGCCACGATGTGGAAGGGCACGCAGTTCATGACCGAGCGCGCCGGCGGCTCCGATGTCGGCGCGATCGAGACCATCGCACGCTTCGAGGACGGCGAGTGGCGGCTTTACGGCGACAAATGGTTCTGCTCGCATGCCGATGCCGATGTCGCGCTGATGCTGGCGCGCCCGGAGGATGCTGCCCCAGGGACCAAAGGCCTGGCGCTGTTCGCATTGCCGCGCCGGCTGAAGAACGGCCGCCGCAATGCCTATCGAATCGTGCGGCTGAAGGACAAGCTCGGCACCCGCTCGATGGCGAGCGGCGAAATTCTGCTGCAAGGCGCGGTCGCCTATCTCGTCGGCGACCTCCATGCCGGGCTGAAGCAGATGATGGAACAGGTCAATTTGTCGCGGCTGTCGCATGGCGTGCGTGCTTCCGCGATGATGCGGCGCTGCCTGAACGAGGCGATGGCCTGCGCGCGCGGCCGCAAAGCCTTCGGTCACACCATCATCGACTATCCGCTGCTGCGACGTCAGTTGCTCAAGATCACGCTCCCGGTCGAGCAGTCGCTGTCGATGTTCCTGTTCGCAGCATCCGCGATGGACCGCGCCAATGCGGGCGACAGAGAGGCCGCCGACCTCCTGCGCATCCTGACGCCGCTGCTGAAATTCCGCGCCTGCCGCGACAACATTCCGGTTGCGACCGGTGCGATGGAGGTGCGCGGCGGCAATGGCTATATCGAGGAATGGGTCAACGCGCGGCTGGTTCGCGACGCCCATATCGGCGTGCTCTGGGAAGGCACCAGCAACATCAACGCGCTCGACATCATCACCCGCGCCGTCGGCAAGAGTGGCGCGCACCGCGCCCTTGGCGCGGCGCTCGGCAAATTGCTGGATGATGCGACTCCGATTCCAGCTACGTTCCGCGATCGCTTGCGTGCGACGCTCGGCCGCGCGCTTGATTTCGCCGAGCGTGTCTCAGCGGCACCGGCGCTGGAAGCCCATGCGCGAAAGGCAGCGAGCGGACTCTATCACGTCACCAGCGCTGTGCTGATGAGTTGGGAAGCAAGCCGTCCGGGCGTCGATGTGCGGCGTGCGCTCTTGGCACGGTTGATCCTCGAACATCGCCTGAGCGCGCAGGATCCGCTGGCGCCGGCCGCCTTCGATTGGGAGGGCAAGGCCGCGGAGCTGATATTCGAGGAGCGGAGAATTTCATTGCCGGACGTGGCCGGCTTGCTCGTCGCGTGAGCCTCAGCGACGCGCGGTCGCAAGATCGAACAATTGCGGCAGCCTGCGCAGGGTTCGCTCGCTGCCTTCGAGACGAACCTGCCGATTGGCAACGGCGTCGTCGAGCGCGAGCTGGCGGGCGAGGATCTGCAGGAACACGTCGAAGCGGGTTTCGATTGCGGCCCCCTCCGCCAGTTCGCCCTTGGCAATGCGGGTGCCTTCGGGGCCGCCTTCGATGATGAAGGCCGCAGCACCCTTGGAATGCGGCACGCGCAGGGTGATGCGGCAGACCGGCGTCGGCGCGCGCTCGGCGATCGCGTCGAGCGCGAGCAGCACCCAGTCCGGCTCGAACACATCGTCGGGGCGCATCGGGAAAAGAAAGCGCCCGCCCCAGCGGATCAATTCGCGGATCGCCGGCTGGATCGCGCGGCCGACCTCGGTGAGCTCGTAGACCTGCGCGTTGAATGGCGCCGGCAATGTCGCGCGGCGTACCACGCCGTTCTCGATCAGCGCATTGAGGCGACCGGTCAGCAGCGCGGGGCTGACGTCATTGAGCCGTGCGGCAAGGTCGCCAAAGCGCGTCGGCCCAAGCAACAGCTCGCGGATGATGAGCAGCGTCCAGCGCTCTCCAATGATCTCCGCCGCCCGCGCGAGCGCGCAGAATTGCGCGTAACGTGTTCCACTCATCTCGTAGAGATGGCCGGCGACGCCATCGCCGTCAATCGGCCCGAAGCCAGATCGATCATCGCATCTTCATCTCCATCACTTCAGCGACTTCGATGGTGCCGTGATCGAGATGCGGACATTGCCGCGCTAGCTCGAGAACGACCTCCATGCTTTCGGCACTGATGATCGAGAACCCGGTCAGGAGATCCGCGCCGCGGTCGGTCACGCCGGCCGCGCTGATCAGCTTGCCGGCCCCGAGCGGCATGCCGGGATCGACCACGGCGTCGCCAAGGCCGCCCATCCAGGCCTTCCACCTCGCCATATAGGCCGCGCCTTCCTGCGGCGTCTCGAATTTCCTGCCGCCATGGTAGGCGACGACGTACTTCGTCATGACAACTCCTTCACGCGAATTTCGGTGGCTGGTGGCGCCGTCAGCGCCGGTAGGCGAGCGCAATCAGGGGACCGACGACAACGAATTGCAGCATGGTGAACCCGGTTTCCAGGACGAGATAGGTCGGCACCGAACCCATGATGTTCTTGGCGGCGACCGCCAGCGTCGTAAACGACCACGACAGGACGGCGAGCCCGGCGCCATAAAGCAGCCCCGGCCGCAGCACGGCGCCGCCGCGACCGGGAAAGAACCGCGGATAGGCGAGAGAGAAAATCACGCCCTGGATCAGCATCGACACCAGGCCGAAGGGAATGATCGGATCAGGCCGATAAATTCCCAGCGCCTCGTAGCTCGGCGCGAACCAGACGAGATGCCACGCATAGGCGATCGGAAAGCTCGGAACGAGATAGGCGGCGACGCCGAGCCAGAAATTGCGGGTCGACGTCAATGTCGCCTGCGCGGGAAGTGTCGTCATACGCCCCTCCTTTTAATACTAATATTATAGTCCATGCTTCATATTATGAAGTCAAGGGTTCGCGCATTTTTTTGCGGCGCCGGTCAGATCGGCGTCCGCCACGGCTGCCGAATTGATCTTCGTGGAGCGGAAGGTTTCGCCGTAGGCGATTGTTGGCCTGCTCGGCGGCTGATCAGCCGCTGTCGCGCAGTACCAGCTCGAAGCCGAGATCGACCCGGCGCGGCCCTTCGTGCGTGAGCACCAGCCGTGCCGCCGTTCGGCCGATGGCGTCGCCGTGCACACGGATAGTCGACAAGCTTGGCGAGATGAGTCGGCCCATTTCGAGATCGCCGAGACCGATCACGGCGACCGGTTGCTCGCGTGCGGGCCCGTTACGCAGCAAGCCGGCTTTCCGCAAGCCCGACATGAAGCCGATGGCGTGCGCGTCGTTGGCCGCAAACACCGCGTCCACACCGGGCAATTCCGCCAGCGCCACGACGCTGCCGGAGGCATTGCGATCCAGCACCAGCCGGCGCGGCGCGGCCGCACCCGCCTCGCGCAACGTGTCGCGGAATCCATTCCAGCGCCGCGTCGCGCGCGGATCATCACCACCGATAAATGCGAAATTCTGCCGGCGTTGCGCGACGAGATGCTGCGCGACGGCGACACCTGCGGCGTAATTGTCAAAGCCCGCGACCGCGTCGATCGGCTCGGGCGGCAGCTCCCATGTCTCCACGACCGGAATGCCAGCGCGTCGCAACAGCCGCGCACCGTCCTCGGTCGCCGGCGATCCCACCATGATGATGGCTTCAGGCCGGCGCGACAGCAGCGCGGAGAGCACACGATCCTCGCGCGCGGCATCGTAGCGCGACTGCGCCAGGATCACGGCATAGCCAAGCGGCTCCAGCTCGTCGGACAGGCCCTGCACGGTGTCGGCAAAGATCGAGTTGGCGATGGTCGGCACCAGCACGCCGACCGATTTGGTGCGCGCCCCCGCGAGCGAACCCGCGATCTGGTTCGGCACATAGCCGAGCTCGCGCATCGCGGCTTCAACCCTGGCGCGGGTCTGCGGCGCGACCAGTTCCGGCACCCGCACCACGCGACTGACCGTGATGGCGGAGACGCCGGCGAGGTCTGCCACGGCGGACAGGGTTGGGGCGGCTTGCGGCTCGGAATCTGGGAAGGGCATGGCTGGGCTGTCGAAACGGCCTGATCTGGATACACCAAAGCGCTTGCCGATACATAATGATAGCGCTAACATCCGGAATGACAGCGCTATCATTGGCGGATGGGAGGCTTTTTAGGATGATTTCAGAAAGAGATGTCGAGACTTATCGCCGTGACGGCGTGATCGTGGTGCCGGAGGTGCTGGACAGCACCATGCTCGGGCGGGTCCGGCAGGTCGTCGCAGAGATCGTGGCCGGAGCGGCCGAATTAACCGAGCACAACGACGTTTACGACCTGGAGCCGAGCCATACCCGCGAAAATCCCCGGGTGCGCCGGATCAAGACCCCGCACAAGGTCCACCCGATCTTCGACGAGATCATCCGCAGCAAGCCGGTCATCGACATCCTGACCAGGCTGATCGGGCCGGGGCTCAGGCTGCATGGCTCGAAGCTCAATATGAAGTCGGCGCAATATGGTTCGCCGGTCGAATGGCATCAGGACTGGGCGTTCTATCCGCACACCAATGACGACGTGCTCGCGATCGGCGTGCTGCTCGACGACTGCGACCTCTCCAACGGGCCGATGCTGGTGACGCCCGGTACGCACAATCGCGAGGTCTGGAACCACCATGACGAGGAAGGTTACTTCGCCGGCCTGATCGACCCGGATGTCGTTCGCGACGAGATCGAGCGCGCGATGCCCTGCATGGGCAAGGCTGGCAGCATGTCGTTCCACCATGTCCGCGCGCTGCACGGCTCGGCCACCAACACGTCCAGCCGTCCACGCAACCTGCTGCTCTACGAGGTCGCCGCCAGCGACGCCTGGCCCCTGATGGGCGTGAAGGATTTTGACGAGTTCAACAGCCGCCTGCTCGCCGGCGACGTCGTGGTGACACCGCGCCTGACCGACGTGCCGGTGCGGATGCCGCTGCCGCCGGCCCGGCGCCAGGGCTCGATCTACGAGACCCAGTCGGCGTCGAAGAAGTCCTACTTCACCAAGGCTGCCTGATCTTTCGAAGCGCCCGCGGCAACGCGGGCGCTCTGCTTGTCTCGCGACAACTTCAAGCCAACAAAACAATGACAACAAAACACGGGAGGGGAAACCATGACGGAGAGTTCAGCCGTTAAAACACGCTCGCCACGCCTGCGCGTGATCTTTGCAGCCTGCATCGGGTCCGCGCTCGAATGGTACGATTTCTTTCTCTATGGCACCGCGGCTGCCCTGGTGTTCGGCGAGCTGTTCTTCCCAAAAGGCGACCCGATCGTCGGCACGATGCTGGCATTTTTGACATTCGGTGTCGGCTTCGTGGTGCGGCCGCTGGGCGGGATTCTCTTTGGGATCCTCGGCGACCGCTATGGACGCAAGCCTGTGCTGGTCGCCACGCTCTTGATGATCGGCATCGGCACCACGGCGATCGGCCTGCTGCCGACCTTCGCCCAGATCGGCTATTGGGCGCCGTTGCTGCTGGTGTTGATGCGCGTCATCCAGGGGCTGGGCGCCGGCGCCGAATATGGCGGCGCGGTGATCTATCTCGTCGAGAATGCGCCGCCGCATCAGCGCGGCTTCTGGGGTAGTTTTGCGCCGCTCGGCGTATCGATCGGCAATCTGCTGGCGGCCGGCGCGTTCGCGCTGGTGACGCCGCTGCCGCGCGAGGACCTGATGTCCTGGGGCTGGCGCCTGCCCTTCCTGGCGAGCTTCCTCCTGATCCTGGTTGGTGTTTTCGTCCGGCTGCGGCTGACGGAGACCCCGGTTTACACCGAAGCCGTGGTGGCGCGCGGCAAGGTCGAGCAAAATCCGGCGATGGAAGCGCTGCGCCGGCACCCGCGCAACTTCTTCGTCGTGCTCGGCGCGCGCCTGGCAGAGAACGGACTCGGCTATCTCTTCCCGGTGTTTGGTCTCAGCTACGTCATCACCACGCTGGGCGTGCCTAAGGCCGATGCGTTGAGCGCACTGATGCTCGCCTTCACCATCGAGCTGTTTGCGATCGTCGGCTTCGCATCGCTTTCCGATCGCATCGGGCGCCGGCCGGTCTATCTGTTCGGCGCGCTCTGCGGCGTGGCCTTTGCCTTCCCGTTCTTCTGGCTGGTCGGCACCAAGGAGTGGATCTGGATCGCGGCTGCCTTCATCATCGCGCGTGCGGTGGTAACGGCGGCGATGTTCGGCCCGCAGGCCGCCTACTTCGCCGAACTGTTCCCGCCGCAGCGGCGCTTTGCCGGCTTTGCCTTCGCCCGCGAAACCGGCTCGCTGCTCGCGGGCGGACCGGCGCCGTTCCTCGCCGCCTACCTCGTGTCCGTCACCGGGAGCTGGTGGCCTGTGGCCTGTTATGCGGCGCTGCTTTCCGGACTGACCGCGATTGCGATCTGGGCCGGCCCGGAGACCTTCGAGGAGAACATCGCCGCCAACACGCTGCCGGATGAGGAGGTCCATCCGACCATCGTGCCGGCGCGGGCATAAGAGCCCGTGGCACAGCAACTGCGCATCGCGAAGCGCCGCATAACTCCGCTGGCATTCCAGAAAGCTCTCTCTGCTCGTGCGCGCCATCTTCGGGCATGACGCCTCAGGATTCCTTCGCTAGTCTGTCCCCCAATCAAACGGTCCCGGGAGGACATGCATGCACAAGGGACGTGTCGTATTCGGCGCGATGGACGAGGTGGTGTTCGGCGAGCCGGCCGCGCAAGCGGTCGCTGCCCAGATGGACCGCCTGCAGAAATCGCGTGCATTCCTGATGGTCTCCGGCACGCTCCGCCGCGAAACCGATGCGATCGGGGAAATCGAGCGGGCGCTGCGCGGCCGTTGCGCCGCGATTTTCGACGCGATGCCGCAGCACACGCCTCGCGAGGCCGTGTTCGCGGCAGCCGAGCAGGCAAGCGCCGCGGAAGCCGACCTCATCGTTACCGTCGGCGGCGGCTCGATCACCGATGGCGCCAAGGCGGTTCAGCTTTGCCTTGCCAACAACATCCGCAGCGTCGAGGACATGGACGCGCTCCGCGCCGTCAAGGGAGCGCCGCCGTCGATGAATGCGCCCCGTGTGCGCCAGGTCAGCGTGCCGACGACGATTGCCGGCGGCGAGTTTTCGGCCAACGCCGGCGTCACCAACACGGCCACCAGATTCAAGGAATCGTTCCGCCACCGGCTCACCATCCCGCAGGCGGTGATCCTCGATCCCGAGATCACGCTGCATACGCCCGAATGGCTTTTCCTCTCGACCGGCATCCGCGCCGTCGATCACTGCGTCGAGGGCATCTGCTCGCGCGAGGCGCATCCTTATGCCGATGCTCAGGCGCTCAAGGGGCTCTCGATGCTCGCTTGCGGCCTGCCGCGGGTGAAGGCAAATCCGCGCGATCTCGATGCGCGGATGGATTGCCAGATCGGCACCTGGCTTTCGACCGGCGCGCTTGTCTCGGGCGTTCCGATGGGAGCAAGCCACGGCATCGGATACGTACTCGGCTCGGCCCACGGCGTGCCGCACGGCTACACCTCCTGCGTGATGCTGCCGTTCGTGATGCGCTGGAACAAGCCGGCCAATGCCGAGCGGCAGGCGCTGGTGTCCGAAGCGATGGGCCAGTCGGGCAAGGACGCCTCCGACGTGCTCGACAAATTCATCCGCGATCTCGGCATGCCGCGCAGCCTGCACGAGGTGCACGTCAATCCGGAGCATTTCGACGCGATCGCCAAGCAGGCGATGTCGACGCCATGGGTGCCGCGCAATCCGCGCAAGATCGGCGGGCCCGCCGAGGTGCGCGAGATTCTCGAGCTGGCCGCATAGGGGATTGGAAGAGAATGTATACCGGAAAGCACGCTCATCTGCGTCCGCTGCAGCCTGCCTTCATCATGGCGAGTACCGGCGAGACGGTGACCTACCGGGAGCTGGAGGCGCGCTGCAATCGGCTCGCGCATCTGTTTCGCCGACGCGGGCTCAGACGGCTCGACCACTATTCGATCTTCATGGAGAACAACAGCCGCTATCTCGAAGCTTGCGGCGCCGGCGAACGCTCCGGACTCTATTTCACCTGCGTCAATTCTTTTCTCACGGCGGGCGAGCTCGCCTACATCCTCACCAACAGCTGCTCGCGCATCCTCATTACTTCCGTCGCCAAGCTCGACATCGCGCGCGAGGCGATCAAGCAGTGCCCCAAGATCGAGCTCTGCATCGTCGCCGATGGGCCGGGCGAGAGCGAGCGCATCGTTGGCCTCGAGGAAGCCAGCAAGGGCCTGCCCGGGACGCCGATCACCGACGAGTCCGTAGGAACCGCGATGCTCTATTCGTCGGGCACGACGGGGCGGCCGAAAGGCATCGTGCGGCCGCTGCCGGAGCAGCCGCCGAGCCAGCAGCTGGGGCTGTTCGATTTTCTGCAGAATCTCTGGCGATACCGCGAGGGCATGATCTATCTCTCGCCGGCGCCGCTCTATCATTCCGCACCGCAGGCCGCGGTCAACCTGACCATCCGCATGGGCGGCACCGTCATCATCATGGAGAAATTCGATCCCGAATCTTATCTCTCGCTGGTGGAGAAATGGGGCGTCACCCACAGCCAGCTGGTGCCGACCATGTTCTCGCGCCTCTTGAAGCTGCCGGAAGAGGTGCGTACGCGCTACGATTTGTCGACGCTGGAGATCGCGATCCACGCCGCCGCGCCCTGTCCGGCGCTGGTCAAGTACGACATGATCAAATGGTGGGGGCCGATCATCCACGAATATTACGGCGCCACCGAAGGGCTCGGCTTCACCGCCTGCAACAGCGAGGAATGGCTCGCCCATCGCGGCACCGTCGGCAAGGTGCTGCTCGGCGACCTGCATATCCTCGACGAAAACATGCAGGAATGCCCGATCGGCACCGCGGGCACGGTGTGGTTCAAGACCGCCTCGCCGTTCGAATATTTCAACGATCCCGCGCGCACGATGGAGGCGCGCTCACCTGACGGCAGCATGAGCACGGTCGGCGACGTCGGCTATGTCGATGCCGACCGCTATCTCTATCTGACCGACCGCGCGACCTTCATGATCATCTCGGGCGGGGTGAACATCTATCCGCAGGAATGCGAGAATTTGCTGATCACCCATCCCAAGATCGCGGATGCCGCCGTGTTCGGCGTGCCCAATCCCGATCTCGGCGAGGAGGTGAAGGCGGTGGTGCAGCCGATGCCGGGCGTCGAGCCGTGCGAGGCGCTGGCCGAAGAGCTGATCGCGTTCTGCAGCGAATCCCTGTCCAGGCAGAAGGTGCCGCGCTCGATCGATTTCGAGGCCGAACTGCCGCGGCTGCCGACGGGCAAGCTCTACAAGCGGCTGTTGCGCGACCGCTATTGGGGCAACAAGGCCTCGCGGATCGTCTGACGCTTAAGCCCGGCTCGGCTCGCTGGAGCGGCCGCCGAAGAGCAACAGCACGCAATTGCCGGCGACGAGGCCGAGTACGGCGATCATGCTCGCCAGCGCAAAGCTGTGGCCGGAGCGGCCGAGCAGGCTCACCGTCAGGGGACCGGCGATCTGGCCGGCGCCGAACGCCGCCGTCATCACGCCGACCACAAGCGAGGCCGGTTCACCCCCGAGCCGCATGGCTTCCTTCAGGCCGGCCATGGTGATGACCACAAAGGTGCCGCCGACGCACACCGCCGAGAGCAGCAGGGTGATCACGTTGACCTCCAGCGCCGGCGCCAGCACGCCGCCCGCCAGCACCCACTTCGCCCGCGTCCATAGTTGCCAGGGCGCAAGACCGCGGCCGAGCCAGCCGCTCGCGAACGTGGAGAGTGCGGCAGCCGCGCCGAACACCGGCCAGATCAGGCCGAACATCGCGGGGTCGTCGATATAGCCCTTCGCCAGCGCCGGCAGAAACGTCGCCGGGATGATATAGCCGAAGCCGAAGGCGCCGTAGCAGGCAGCCGCAATAATCGCGGGCCGCGGCAGCGCGCGCAGCGATGACCCGGGCGCGTGTGCGGCTGGCGCGGTCCCGTGCCCGAGCGGTCGCCACAGCAGCGCTGCGAGAGCGACGGCGACTACGCCGAGCACGATCCAGGTGATGCGCGAGCTCCAGGCATCGATGCCGGCGGCAAGCCCGAACAGGCCCGCAAAGGCAATGCCGATGCCGACGCCGGAGAAGACATGGCCGGACCAATTCTCCTTGCCGTGGCGTTTGAGAATGGGCATCGCCCAAGCCGAGGTGCCGACCAGAACATAGGCGCTGGCGACACCGGCCAGGAAGCGCAGCGCCAGCCACAGCGGCGGCCACTCGGCCAATCCCATCAGAAGGGTCGTGACGCCGACACCGGCAAGGCCCCAGCGGATCGCGGGCGCGGGGCGCGGCGCCAGCGCAATGCAGAGCAGCGCGCCGAGGAGATAGCCGATGTAATTGCCGGTCGCGAGCCAGCCGCCGACCGCGAGCGTCAGATGCGCATCCTGCTGCATCAACGGCAGCATCGGCGTCAGCGAGAAGCGCCCAATCCCCATCGCGCTCGCGAGCGCCAGCAGCCCGATC
>DATMNV010000212.1:0-7951 GCA_035568535.1 Bradyrhizobium sp. | reverse complement strand
GGTTCCGACGGCCGGCGGCTGTTTTTGCGGCATTCGTCACCGCAGCGCTTTGAGCAGGCTCTTTGCTTCCTTCAGGTCGACCGTCTCGAACCCTTCGGTAAACCACTCGTAGACCGGCGCGAGGAGATTGCGGCCCACATCAGACCTGCCTTGATCGCGCTTGAGCCGCGCCAAGCTCATCGCCGCGCGCAGCTCCCAGGACTTGGCCCGCTGTGCGCGCGCCACGGCCAGCGCGCGTTCGAAACACGCTTCTGCTTTCGTCGCGTCAGGCTCGGCGCGGCGCAGTGCGATTTCGCCGGCAATGCGATGGATCTCCGCTTCGTACCAGGTCTCCCTGGTTGTTTTCACCGCGGACATCGCTTCGCCAATGGAGCGCGAAGCCTCATCGAAATGGCCGAGGTCCGCATGAGCTCTTGCCAGATACGAAAAGTAGGCCGGCGTCCACACCGTTGTTCCTGTTTGACGCCAGGAATTGAGCCCGGAAGTGATCATGGAGACGGAGTCCGCAGCTTTGCCGGTAGCAGCCAACAAGCAACCCGCGACCAGCATTGCTCCTGTCTTCCAGAACAAAGCGCCCTTTTCGTCGGCCAGCGTGATGGCTTGGTCCAATTGCAGTTTCGCTGCCGGATAGCTCCCGCAGTGGATGTGGGTCAAGGATGTGAGCGTCAACGCTGCCATCAAAGTGGCAGCCTGGCCTATATCGCGCGCATCCTTGATGGCGCGGTCGGCGTCGGCAAGCGCGACCTCAGGATAGCCGAGAGGCCACCGGGCCAACGACTGATAGAACGAGAGCGCCACTCGGACGTCCTGCCCAAATCGTGTGGCCAGCTGCCGGTGCTCGACCGGGTCATAGAGCGCCATGGCTTGATCGATGTGCCCAAGCGCTTCTTCAATATCGCCCGTGTGCAACAGGGAAACACCCATATTTCGGTGCCCGACCATCAGCGGCACCGTCGACCCTTGCTTCTCCGCAAGCGCGAGGAAGTGCGCGGCAAGCTCGCGCATCATGTCACCCCTGAACGCGACGAAGCTCGCGACCCAAAAAGCGTACAGGAGCGAAAAGAGTAACAATGGGTCCTCTGGCGGCTCGCCAATCGCTTCGGCTTGTTCAATCAGGAGGCGGGCCTGTTCAGCCGCAGCTTTGGTTTCGGGGGCCGCATGGCCCCTAACGTGGATGAGCGGGGTGAGGAGCGCGACCTGAAGCTTGATCTGTTCGCGGCGCAGGGCGGCCGAGCCTGGTAGGGCGGCAATCTGGTTGAGTGCGCGTGTGATCTGCTCGATGGCCTCCAGCAACGCCGAACGGTCGAGCGATCGCTGTCCTGCCTTGCCCCACAGCGGAGCCGCCTTCTCAATGAGTCCGGCCTCCGTGCAATGACGCGCCAGCAGCTCCGGCTGACGCTCGACATGGTCAGCGAATTCGCTCTCGAGGGTCTCGGCTATGCGGGCGTGAAGCGCACGCCGCGGTTCGCGAAGCAGCGTGCTATGGGCCGCGTCCTGCACCAGAGCATGCTTGAACAAATAGGTCGCGGTCGGCGGCGAGCCCTGGCGGAACAGCAAGCCTGCCGAAACTAGACGGTCGAGCGCTTCATTGAGCTGCGCTTCCGGCTTGCGCATTACCGCAGCCAGCAGCGCATGGGAAAACCCCCGCCCGATCGCGGCGCCAACCTGCGCCACCTCCTTCGCCGGGCCGAGGCGGTCGAGCCGCGCCAGGAGCGACGCGTGCAAGCTCGCCGGCACTTCAAGCGCCGAGAATGGAATTGCCGCCAGAGTCTGCTCGGCCGCCCCGTGGCTCTCCGCTTCAAGCACCGCTTTGGTTATTTCTTCCACGAAGAGCGGAATGCCGTCGGTTCGCTCGATGATGTCCTGACGGACGTTTGCTGGCAGGCGCTTGTCGCCAGAAACGCGATCGATGAGGATGGCGACTTCCCGCTCTGCCAGCCGATTGAGGGTAAGCGCGGTCACATGCGGCCTTCCGATCCAGGGCGCATCGAATTCCGGCCGGAAGGTCACGATCAGCAGCACGGGAACGGTTGCGACCCGATTCACTGCACGGCCGAAGGCTTCAAGACTGGTCGGGTCCGTCCAATGGGCGTCCTCGAAGATCATCAGCACTGGGTTTTTGCTTGTCAGCGCCTTGAGCTGAGCGCCGAGCGCTTCCAGCATGCCTTGCCGGCGCTGCTCGGGGGTCAGTTGGAGCTTGGGATAACGCCCGTCGTTTGGCAGCGACAGCATTTCGGCGAACAAGGCGGCGTCTTGCTTCGAGGTCGAGGTCAACGCGAGCAATGCATCGAGCTTGTCGAGCTTCGCTTTCGGCGTGTCTGTGTATGCCAGCCCGGCGGCCCGCTCCATCTGGCCGATGACCGGATAGAAGGCGCTATCGGTATGGTGCGGAGAGCAGAAATAACGCAAACGCGTGTGCGGCTCCGGCGCGACGCTCTTGAGCAGGGCAACGGTAAGCCGCGATTTGCCGATGCCGGGCTCACCGGCGAGGAGCACCACTTGGCCTGCGCCGGTCTTTGCGCGTGACCACCGCCGCAGCAGCAGTTCGTTTTCTTCTTCGCGGCCGACCAGATCGATCAAGCCGCTTGCGTGCAGCGCCTCGAAGCGGCTCGCCACCGAACTCACCCGCAGCGCTGCCCAGGCCCGCAGCGGTCGAGCCAGTCCCTTGGACCCGCCGCTGGTCCCGACTTCCTCGAGTTCGAACAAATTGCCGAGCAGCCTTCGGGTGCTCTCGGCGATCAGGACGGTGTTCGGCGCGGCCATCCCCTGTAGGCGCGAAGCGAGGTTCGGGGTTTCGCCGACGATGCCGCGCTCCTGCGCCTCGCCTGATCCGATCAAGTCGCCGACGACGACGAGCCCGGTGGCAATTCCGACGCGGGCCTGCAAGGCGGCGCGAGTCTTTACCGCGGCCAGGGCGGGGATGAGCTCCAGCGCCGCGCGCACGGCCCGCTCGGCATCGTCCTCATGGGCCTGCGGATAGCCGAAATAGACGAGAACACCATCACCCATATATTTCGCCACAAACCCGCCGAACCGGCGGACGGTCTCGGCGACACATCTCTGGTAAGCCGAAATAACCTCGCGCAAATCCTCGGGGTCCATGCGTGCGGAGAGCGCGGTAGAGCCGACCAGATCGGCAAACATCACCGTAACCTGCCGACGCTCGGCGGCATCGACGGGCACGTGCGCCGGCGCGCCGTCGGCGGCGAAGCCGGTCGGCTGCGTGTCTACGCGGAGTGCAGCAATGGCCTTGAGGAGCCTGATCCGCGCACCGAGTGGAAAGCCTAGTTCACGAAGATGACTCTCCGTGAGATCGTGCAGGACCGTCTCGTCGATGGCGTTGTCGCGAAAGACCGCCTCGTACCGCTCAAGGCCAAGGTTCCGCAGCCAGCCCGCGACGTCCATGATGGCACCTTTGAGCGCAATCGTGTTCGAGTTGAATCGATCGCGCTCTGGTTTTCCTAGGTGGAGCATGAGCTTGTCGGAAAACCGGTTTCCACTTTTCCGGATCATGCTCTAGCTCCGGATTCCTGCATGATTGTCCAGCCAAGGATGCATGTCCAGGGCAGCCGGAAAGCGTCGATCGGATCGATCGCTGCCAAGCGGAGAACCCGGCAGCACAACGTCACGAAAAAACGCGCTGAATGCGTCGCACGTGCGTACCCCGGCATGCCGGTGAGCGGCTTTTGACGACTCTCGGGCGACCGCCGGTCCCAGATCGGCCTGCGCGCGGAGAAGCTACCTTCCGTTAACGATCGCGCTGCTGCAGAAAGGCGAGCAACAGCTCGCACACCTTCTCGGGCTGCTCCTGCTGCACCCAGTGTCCGGCACCGTCCACCAGGACGTGCGGCCGCATCCGCGTGCACGCGCTGTTCTGCATGCGCTCGATGCTGCCGGGTACCTGATAGATTCCCCAATCCTTCCTTCCGGCGATGAAGAGCGAAGGCACTTCGATCTGCCGACCGGAGAATAGTTCGAGATCGGCGCTGTCGACGTTCTGCGTCCGGCACCGATACCAGTTCAGGCCGCCCTGAAAGCCGGTCCTGAGATATTCGGCGCTGTAGACGCTCAACTCCTGCTCGGTCAGCCATTTGCACGACGCGATTTCGGCCGGCGACGGCATTTCGGGCGCGACCGTCGCCGCCATCCCCTTATCCAGCTCCATGATGTAGTAGGTCGGCATTTTCGCCAATTCGCCGGCGGTGAAGGACTTCAGCGGCACCGGGTTGTTCCGGGTCCAGTCGGCGCTCTTGTAGTGATAGTAGGCGCGCAGGAAGGCGTGGACGCCCTGTGGACAGTCATGCATGTCGGGATTTGCCTGGCGCGTCGAGTAGTACCATTGATAATGCTTTCTCGGCGGATCGAGCCGCGCGAGCTTTTCGTGCAGGCTGGCGCCGGACGAAGCCGTTTTTGCGCCGCCGTCCGGCTTCCCCGCTGCGGTGTCGAACGGCAAGGTCGGCGGGCCCGGGAACGGTGCACTCATGAGGATCACGGAATGAAACACGTCGGGCCGCACGAGCGCGCACCAGGCGGCGACGGGTGAGCCGAAATCGTGCCCCACGACGGCCGCGACGGACCGATAGCCGAGCGCTGAAACAAGCCCGACCGTATCCCTGACAATATTCAGCAGGTCGAAGGATCTGAGGTCGCAGTCGTACGCGGTATCGCAACCGGTCGTGCGTCCGTAGCCCCGCTGGTCAGGCGCAATGACGTGAAAGCCTGCAGCGGCGAGAGGGACCATCACCTTTCGCCACGAGAAAGCCAGTTCCGGAAAGCCGTGGAGAAGCAGCACGCAAGGCCGCCGCCCATCCTCAAAACCAGCCTCGAGGAGATGCATCCGCAGGCCGTTGACGCCATCCACAAAACGCGAGCGAATACCGGCAGGAAGAGCAGCATCCGTCAACGGCGACAGATCGGTCATCGTCATCACCCTCGCCATCGAAGATGCGGCTTACGGCTTTGAAGCTGCCGGCTGTAGGCAAGACTTTTCGGCAAGAGCGGCGTGCGGCAATTCCGGCAGCGGATGGCGCAGAAGAAAGCCGCTTCTAACGGCCGGGATTCCGTCCGGCAAGTCAAGTTGGTTGCGGGCGTGCGCTCAGGTCTTGCTTTGCCATCGATAGCAGCTCGCCGCGACCCTGCTCGGCCTTTCCTCGCTTGGAAATACGATAACCAGAAGATCACTCACGCTTGCGATCCTCCACTCATATCCGTTCGCGATCACGCCGCGGGCAATGCCGCCGTCTTGTGGCGCGCGTGGGCGTAAAGAACCGCGGCAGCGCAGGACGCCAGGCGCGAACGTACTGAATCGGCGCGAGAAGTGAGGACGATCGGCACGCGAGCACCGAGCACGATTCCGGCCGAATCGGCCTTGGCTAAGAACGTCAGATTCTTGGCCAACATGTTGCCAGCCTCCAGGTCGGGCACGACGAGAATTTGCGCTCGGCCGGCGACCTCGGATTTGATGCCCTTGATTCTTGCCGCCTCAAGATCGACCGCATTGTCGAAAGCGAGCGGCCCGTCGAGGATGGCGCCGGTGATCTGTCCCCGGTCCGCCATCTTGCAGAGGGCGGCCGCGTCGATGGTGGTGGGGATCTTCGTGGTCACCGTTTCGACAGCGGAGAGAATCGCTACTCGAGGCGTGCCAAGGCCAACCTCGGTGAATAGATCGACGGCGTTCTGGACAATGTCGCGCTTGACGTCGAGATCCGGTGCGATGTTGATCGCGGCATCGGTGATGAACAAGGTCTCCGCATGGCCCGGAACATCCATAATGAAGACATGGCTGATCCGACGCGCCGTACGCAGTCCGGTCTTGCTCGACGTCACCTCCCTCATGAGCTCGTCGGTATGCAAGCTTCCTTTCATCAGGAGCTCGCCCTTCGACTCGCGGATCAGTTCGACCGCCTTGGCGGCTGCCGCTTCGCTGCTGGCAACGTCGACGATTTGATATTGACTGATATCGAGACCATGCTCGCGAGCCACCGCGCGAATCTTCTGTGCCGGGCCGACAAGGACAGGCACGACGATGCCGGCTTTGGCGGCTTCAATCGGCCCGCGGAGCGCGCCTTCGTCACACGGGTAGGCCACAACGGTAGTTGCAGGCGGCACCTGCTTCGCTCGAGCAACCAACCGTTCATATTTCGAGGCAGGCGGGTCGCCGACCGGGCCGATCGCGGCGATGCTTCCGATGTCGCCTTCTATTTCGCTGAGCATGGTCACCTCTCGAGCCGGCAAAGCGTTGCGCCGGCGTTTCGCTATGATGTTCTCGTTTCTAGGCTGGTCATCGACTTGTCGCGACGCCAGTGGTTTCGTTCGTTCCGGAACCGGCCGACGGCTCGACAGACGAAATCGATATGCCGCGGCCCTTGGAGCCTCCGACGCTCGCCAAATGATCACTCCCGGATACTTTTCGATCAATCGGAGCGCTAACTTTTTGCCGTTATATTTGGCGCATCTGGCGGCGTCCGCGGAGCCGCGCACGACTATGAGCGCGACGCGACTCTGGCGCGACTGGGAAAACCACAATGACGCGCCCTTTCAGGCGGGGCCATTTCAGCAAAGCACCAGATTCGCAGCCAATCCGGCTTCGCTCGTCTCCTTGTACTTTGAGTTCATGTCCTTGCCGGTATCGGCCAGGGTCTTGATCGTGGTATCAAGATCGACGCGATGCCGCGACTCGATCTCGTTGGTGGCAATCATGAAGGCGGTCCAGGCCTTCACTGCGCCGAAGGCACAGCGCTCGATGCAGGGAACCTGCACGTAGCCAGCGACCGGATCACAGGTCATTCCCAAATGATGCTCGAGCGCAGACTCGGCGGCGTTCTCGATCACCTGGGGCGAACTGCCCATCGCTTGGGCGATGAACGCGGCGGCCATCGCTGAGGCCACGCCGATCTCGGACTGGCAGCCGCCCTCCGCGGCTGCGAGTGTCGCGTTGTGCTTGCACAGGTAGCCGATGGCGACGCCGGCGAGCAGCCCCTCGCGAACCTTGTCCATCGGCAGCTTCCGCTTGCTCTCAACGAGGGCATAGACGATCGCGGGCATGACGCCGGCCGAGCCGCCTGTCGGCGCGGTGATGACCAGGTGACCGCGGGCGTTTTCCTCCGAAGCGGCCAGGGCGCAGGCGGCGACGAGCGCAATGGCGCGGTCACTTTCGTACTTTTCGTCTTGGGCGCGCGCCCACACGGTGGCCGCCTTCGAATGCAGCTTGATCGGACCGGGCAGAACGCCCTCCTTCACGGAAAGACCCGATTTCACAGTCGCCAGCATCGCGCCGGCGATCTTGTCCAAAAACGCGTTGACCTGTTCCTTGGTCTTCCCGGACACCGCCACCTCGTTCGCCATGACGACCTGCGCAATGGACAGGTTGTTTTTCTCGGCGTGCTGGCGGAGTTCCTTCATCGTTGCGTAGGGGTATTTCGGCTGGCCCTTGTCGGGCGGCTTGTAGCCCTTCCATTCGATGAATCCGCCGCCTACGGAATAGTATTCCTGCTCGTAGAGCGGCTTGTCTCCGGCCATCAGCTTGCAGGTCATGGTATTCGGGTGCGGGAAGTCGCCCTTGGTCTCGTCGTAGATGACGTCGGCCAGCGACAGGTTGAAGGTCTTTTCGCCGAGCTTTACCGGATAGGACTGCGTCGGCTTGGCCGCCATCTCGTCCAAGAACAAGGGGTCCACCGTCGCAGGCTCCTTGCCTACCAAGCCCGCTAGCGCAGCGCGCTCGGTCCCGTGTCCCTTGCCGGTGGCGCTGAGACTGCCAAACAGATGGACCTTCAATCCCGTGGCCTGTGCCAATTGGTCGGCCGGCAACTTGGTGCAACGCTGGTAAAAGTCATAGGTAATGCGCATCGGTCCGATCGTATGCGAACTTGAGGGGCCGGGACCCACCTTGTAAAACTCGTCCGCCACCGTCATCACCGGTCCTTTGGACTTCTTCACCACGTTCAGGTCCGCG
>DATMNV010000211.1:0-4233 GCA_035568535.1 Bradyrhizobium sp. | reverse complement strand
CGATGCAGCGGCAGATCGTTCGCCGCCACGTCAGAGAGTTTCGTCGCTTCAGGCGTCAGCCCGACCAGATGATACAGCGCGATCGAGCCAAAACTCGCCATCGACGCGCCGAAATGTTTCAGCTGATCCGAGCGCGGCGCGCCTTCGATGCCCTCGATCACGGGCACCGCCCAGTAATTGCCGGCCAGTCGCCCGATCACGCCACCCAGCGCGCCCCAGCCATTCAACGAAGCCGGCGTGTTGTCGACCTGGATGCGCAGGGAGCCGCGGCGCTGCTCGGTGAGATGAAAGCCGTAGCGCGGCGTGCGCCCGGTGAGGCCGGCGGACAGCGCCGAGGGCCCGCCCTCGAAATTCGAGCGAGCGCCGCAGACCGAATTGGCATAGATAACCACGCCGGTGTCGCCGAACGCGGTGTGCTCGTTGCGAGTCGGCGGCTGGATGGTCTGGTAGTTGATGCAGGTGTTGGTCATGGCGACACCGAGTTTCTCGAATGCGACGATGGCGCGGCGCTCGAGATCGACCATGGCGGAGGTCTGGCCCAGCCACTCGGCCTTGGCGAAATCGGTGCCGCGGGGATCGGTGATGGTGGGGATACGGACTCGTCGCTGGCCCTCGGTGGTCGCGGCGAGGCCTTCGAGCCATTGCACGCCGGCCTCTCCAAGGCTTTCGGTGTCGGCCATGATGTGGGCCTGCGTCACCGGCACAAAATCTTTCGCGCCGAAAAAATCGCCGACCCTGATCTGGTGCTGCAGCGCCAGTTGTGGCACCGGGCCGGCCTTGCCCGCCAGGATGTCTTGTTCTTCGTCGTTGAGTTTCATCGCCATCAATCGATCTTGACGCCGGCGTCCTGCACCGCCTTGCCCCATTTGGCGATCTCGCCCTTCTGGAACTCGGCGAATGCGCTGCCTGCGAGATTGCCCGTGGAGACGCCGAGCGGCTCGAGCTTGCCGCGGAAGGCGTCGCTGGCGGCGATGCGTTCGATCTCGGCGACCAGCGAGGCGGTCAGCGCGTCCGGCAATCTGGCCGGCGCGAACACGCCCCACCATGCCGTGGTCTCGAAGCCGGCGTAGCCGGACTCGGCTATGGTTGGCACGTCGGGGACAACAGGCGAGCGCGCCTTGCTGGAGACCGCAAGCGCGCGGATCTTGCCGCCCTGCACGTTCGACAATACCGACTGCAGGGGATCGAACATGATCTGGATCTGGCCGCCGATCAGGTCGGTGACCGCGGGCGCGCTGCCCTTGTACGGCATGTGCTGGATGTCGATGCCGGAGGCCGCGCGGAACATTTCCGCGGTGAGATGGCCGGGCGTGCCGGCGCCGGCCGAGCCATAGTTCAGCTTGCCGGGATTTTTCTTTGCGAGCGCGACGAGGTCAGCGAGATTTGCGACCGGCTGCGACGGATGCACCACGATCGCAACCGGCGCCAGCGCGATCAAGGCGAGCGGCGTGAAATCCTTGACCGCGTCGTATGGCAGCCTGGCGTAGAGCGCGGAGTTGATCGCATGCGTGCCTGATGTGCCGACCAGCAGCGTCTGGCCGTCAGGCGCCGATTTCGCCACGACGTCGGCGCCGATCGAGCCGCCCGCGCCACCGCGATTGTCGACCACCATGGTCGCCTTCAGCGCTTCGCCCAGCATCTGCGAGAACGGCCGCGCCACGATGTCGGTGGGACCACCGGCCGGGAACGGCACCACGACGCGGATCTGCTTGCCTGCGAGCACCTGCGCATTCGACGGCAGCACCCGTGTCAGCAGGCGGGCGCCGGCCAGCGCCGCGGCCAAACCCAGCAGTTCTCTGCGACGCATGGCGTGTCTGTCTCCCCCGACGGCCGACCGCGACTTCACAAATGCTGTCGTCCCGGGCAAGCGAACTCCTGGCAACGCGAAGCGTTGTCCAGAGTGAGCGCGACCCGGGACCCATAACCACCGATGCAAATGTGGCGCGAAGCTGAAGCCCCAGCTTCGCAAAACAATTACCGCCTGTGGTAATGGGTCCCTGCTTTCGCAGGGACGACGGTGGGCTTACTTCTTCGCGGCCGCGGCGCGCTCCACGAAGGTCTTGCCGCCCTTCATCTTGTGGGCGAGCGGCGCCTCGTTGATCTGGATCACGACCGCATCGGCATCGACGCCGAGATTCTTGACCAGCGCCTGGGTGATGTCGCGCATCATGCCGGCCTTCTGCTCGTCGGTGCGGCCCGCGGCCATGCTGACGGTGATCTCAGGCATCTCAACTCTCCCTTTGTTGTGCGTCTTGGCCGGCGAAAGCGCGAAGCGCATCTTTCTACATCCGACCCATCGACGTTCTCCTCCATCAAACAAGACGCGGATGCCCGGGACAAGCCCGGGCAGGACGTCATGTGCGAATGGCTAACCCCACTTCACGTCATGCCGGGCCAATATTTTTCGCACGGCCTCGACAAGCTGGCCCTGATCCACCTCGGTTTGCGCTTCGGCCTGCCGCTTCAGATATTCGTCGCGGTCCTTGATCTCGGTCAGCCCGGCACCGAGGATCAGGTCCTTGATCTGCACCTTGCCTCTCGCCTTCTCGTCGGAGCCCTGCACGATCGCGCAAGGCGCGTTGCGGCGGTCGGCATATTTCATCTGCTGGCCGAGGCTATGCTTGGGATTGCCGAGATAAAGCTCGGCGCGGATGTTTTCCGCGCGGAGCGTCGCGACCATCTTCTGATAGTCGGCGATATCGCCGCCGAACACCGTGACTACGACGGGACCGAACTCCTTGCCGGTGTCGAGTTGGCCCAGCATGGTCAGCGCCGCCTGCAGCCGCGACACGCCGATGGAAAAACCGGTCGCCGGCACCGGCTCGCCGCGGAAGCGCGACACGAGGCCGTCATAACGTCCGCCGCCGCCGACCGAGCCGAAGCGCACGGGGCGGCCCTTCTCGTCCTTGGTTTCGAGCAGCAGTTCAACTTCGAAGACAGGGCCGGTGTAATATTCAAGGCCGCGGACAACGGAGGGATCGACCTTGATCCGGTCTTCGCCATAGCCGGACGAAACGGCGATGCGGCTGATTTCGTCCAGCTCTTCGCGCCCCTCTTTCCCGATCTTGCTTTCCAGCAAACGTGGATCGGCCGGCGCGCTGCCCTGCTCGACCGATCCGATCAC
The DNA here is from genome assembly GCA_035568535.1 of Bradyrhizobium sp. GTDB lineage: Bacteria > Pseudomonadota > Alphaproteobacteria > Rhizobiales > Xanthobacteraceae > Bradyrhizobium. The sequence continues at coordinate 1,109 of DATMNV010000211.1, read as the reverse complement.
CAGCGCGATGTCGGCTGCTTTTAATCCCGCGCCCCTGGTGAAATCGCCGGACTCGTCCTTGCGGCCTTCGCCGAGCAACTGCGTCACGCCGTCGATGCCCAGCCGATCGAGCTTGTCGATCGCGCGCATCACGGTGAGCCACTGGCCGTCGTCATTGATGCCGAGCGCATCGCGCACCCCATCCAGCACCTTGCGGTTATTCACCTTCACCACATAGGAGCCGCGGGGAATGCCGAGCGCTTCCATCGTGTCGGCCGCCATCATGCACATCTCGGCGTCGGCCGCCGGTGTCGGCGCGCCGACGGTGTCGGCGTCGAACTGCATGAACTGGCGGAAACGGCCCGGGCCGGGCTTTTCGTTGCGGAACACCCAGCCGAAACGGTATGAACGATAGGGCTTCGGCAGCGTGTCGAAGTTTTCCGCCACATAGCGCGCCAGCGGCGCGGTAAGGTCGTAGCGCAGCGAGATCCACTGCTCGTCATCGTCCTGGAACGAGAACACGCCCTCGTTGGGGCGGTCCTGGTCGGGCAGGAATTTGCCGAGCGCGTCGGTATATTCGAAGGCCGGCGTCTCCACCGGCTCGAAACCGTAGCGCTCATAGACGGCGCGGATCTTCTCCACCATCTGCCGCGTGGCGTTGATGGCGGCGGGGCCGCGATCCTCCAGCCCGCGCGGCAGGCGCGCCCTGAGTTTCTGGGGTTTTTTGGGTTTCTCGGCCATGGGGCGGGTTGGTATCAGCCGAGGCGCGCTGCGGCAACCGGGGTATTTTCACCCTCTCCCCTTGTGGGAGAGGGTCGCTTCGCGAAGCGAAGCGGGGTGAGGGGTCTCTATCCGCGGAGACGGACCCCTCATCCGTCGCGGACTGCGCATAGCCGAATGCAAAGCATCGGCGTTTTAAAGAACGGCGGCCGGAGGCCGCCTATGGCCACCTTCTCCCACAAGGGGAGAAGGGAAGCGTCCAGCCTCAGGGCGTTTCCATCCGCGCGCGAAAGGCGGCTGCGTCGGCCTTCGACATCGACTTCAGCAGCGGCTTGATGGTCTCGCAACCGACGATCTTGCCGTTGCGCATGAACATCCAGTCCGAGATGTCGGCGTCCCTGAACTCGGCC
>DATMNV010000210.1:0-6078 GCA_035568535.1 Bradyrhizobium sp. | reverse complement strand
TGTCCTCAATCATGCGGCGGCGAAGAGGGCTGATCTCAGCCATTGGAAAACTCCTGTCTGAAGGGTTGGGCTTCGAAAACCCGCAATCCTCTCAGACAGGAGCCTGCTATTGCGATCTCTCCTCAATTGCCGCGCCAGCGGCTTCGTTCAATCCCAAATCGATTCAATCTAACTTCATCCCGCTTTAGAGCATGATCCGGAAAAGTGTGTAGCGGTTTTCCGAAAAGATCATGCTCAATCAAAAAGCTAAAGCGCGGTGACGATTCAACCTAATCTCATCGCGCTTTAGGTCTTGTTGCCCGCCTTTGCCTTCCGCGCGTCGGCGATCACCTGCTCGAATTGATCCATGGTCAGCACACCCGGCACGCGGAATTTTCCGACAATGAAGGCCGGCGTGCCGCGGAAACCCAGCCCTTCGGCTGTTCCGTTATTGCGCGCCAGCATGCCGTCGATCGCCTTGGCGTTAGTGGCGAGATCCTTCTTCGCACGGTCGACATCGACGCCGGCGCCTGCCAGCAATTCATCAATGCGGGGCTCGGTCAGTTTCGAGCTGACGCCGATCATCGCGTCATGCGCCTTGTCGTATTTGCCCTGGTATTTGCAGGCGAGCGCCATGCGCGAAGCGGCGACCGAGACGGGCCCCAGGATCGGCCAGTCCTTCATCACCAGGCGGACCTTGCCGTCGTCCTGCACCACCTGGCGCAGCTCCGGCTCGAGCTTGCGGCAATAGGGGCAATTGAAGTCGAACCATTCGACAATGGTGATGTCGCCGTCGGGATTGCCGAACACAGGATTATCAGGGTCGCGCAGCACGGCGGCTTCGGTCGGCTCGCCCTGCGCCTGCGCGAAGCTTGGTACGGCGCCTGCGATGGCAGCGCCACCCAAAAATCCCAGCACACCGCGGCGGCTGGGCGCCAGTCCGGTGAAATCAGGCAATTTGCGCATATTCGCCCCGCTTCGGCCTCAGATGAGGCTACGTCGAGAAATAGGAAATATTACGCGCCAACATATAGAGTGCCACCGCGATAATGACAGCGGCAAACACGATATTGAGCGCGCCACGCCGCTCCGACAAATGCCGCGCCGAGCGCGTGCCGGCGAGGCCGCCCGCGATGCCGCCAACGATAAAGAGGGCGGCGAGCCCCCAGGACACCAGGCCGGACCAGGCATAGCTCAGCGCGGTGGTGAGACCGAAGGCCGTGACCGCGACCAGCGACGAGCTCACCGCGTTCATGATCGACATGCCGGTTGCCAGCATCAGCGCCGGCACGATCAGAAAGCCGCCGCCGATGCCGAAGAAGCCGGACAGCGTGCCGGTGCACAATCCGAGGCCGACGATAGCGGGCAGGTTCGACATGTTCATCTTGACGTCGGTCGCGCCGACCCGCGAGCGGCTCTTCAGCATCAGCATCGCGATCACCAGCATCACCAGCGCAAACAGCGCCAGCAGTTTCTGCCCGTCGATCATCTTGCCGAGCAGCGAGCCGCAGAAGGCGCCGACGATGCCGGCCGCGGCAAACATCAGCGCGCACGACCACACCACCGTGCCGCCGCGGGCGTGGTTGGAGAGATTGATCGCGGCATTGGCCGCGACCGCAATCGCGCTGGTGCCGATCGCCATATGCGGCTCGGGCACGCCGACCACATAGACCATCAGCGGCACTGCGAGGATCGAGCCGCCGCCGCCGACCAGGCCGAGCGAAAAACCGACCAGCATGCCGGATGCCAGCCCCAGCAGGCTATGCGTGACGGAGATCATCAGATGGAAAGACTCATGTGCACAGGGGTGGCTATAGAAGAAATTTCTGCCCGTGGCCATGCCGGCAGCACAAAGCCGCACTGCAACAGCGCTCAGCGAAGCAGAAGCGTTACCGCCAGCGGCACGAAGACAGGCCAAGCCCGCCAACGATGACCTCGTCGATCAACTGGCAGATCAGGATCAGGCCGAGGCTTGCGATTATAGGCAGCCCACACGAAGACTGCCTCGCGGGAGCTTGTCAATTCGTCCGCGGCATGATCGCCATCACTTGCCATCCACCCTGTTTCAGCGGTCAGCCCTTCAGGCGGCTGACGCACTCCCCGTAATAGCCACCTTCCTTTTCAATCCACTTCAAGCCGCCATTGGCGTTGCTCGCCTTGTTGGCGGTGAACTGGTCCGCGCAGGTCTGCTTGCGTGCCTTGTCGATATCTTTCTCGTTGGAATATTTCGGTGATATCGCCGTCGGGAAAACCGCGGTCGTTTCTTTTTCTCCGCATTCGTCGCGGCGGAAGTCCGCCCATGTGCGGCCGCTCAGCTTGCCAGCGACCTTGGCTTCCAGAAACCTCAGGGAACACGCCGGTGTCGACAGCGCGGTTTTCTTCGCGGGAGCGCTGGTCGGTGAGCCGGGCGTGGCGGCGGCCTGCGATGGGCTTGGCGTTGCGTCGGGAGCGGCCGGCTTGTCCGCCTGAGCGAGGACGAGCGGGGCCGCGCGACCGAAAGACACCGGCGACGTCAATTGGAAAAACATGACCAGCGTCGCGGCGACCGCGCTCTCAAATCGTCCCATGCTCGCCTCCAAACAAAAGGTGAGCCTATCACATCATCGCACGCGAGACTTGATCGCACACCGGACTTGATCGCACACCAGACTTGGCGCGGCAGCAGAAAGGCCCGGGCCGATTCGGCCCGGGCCTTTGATCGATCAGGCCGGCCCCTTCAGGTGTTTGTTGCACTCGGAATAATATCCGCCGCCCTTCTGAATCCATTTCAGGCCGCCGTTCCCGTTGGTGGCCTGATTGGCATGATACTGATCGAGACAGGTTTGCATCCGCCCTTTGCCCGCACTGTCCTTTGCATACTTTGCATCGATAGCATTCGGGAATACGGCCGGCCCAGTGGGCGCGGGCGCGGGTGCCGCGGCAGGAGCGGCCTCCTTCTTCGCCGTCGTGGTCGGCGCGGGCGCGGCGGGAGCGGCTGCAGGCGCCGCAGCAGGCGCGGCGGCGGGGGTGGCATCCGCAGCGCACTGGGCCTTGCGGAAATCATTCCACTTCATGCCGTTGAGTGTGCCGTCTTTCTTGGCAGCCTGGTACTTCGCGCTGCATTCGGTGTTGCTCAGCGCGTTCGCCGGTGCGGTCGCTGCGAACGCAGCAAAACCGGACACCGCCATCGCGCACAATAATTTGGCCTTTAAGGTCATCCTTGGTCTCCCTCAGGGACTAGCTAAACGGGGGCCGCAGTCTAGCTGAGGCGGCGCGCGCGATCCATTCTCGGCGGCAAAATATAGTCGCGACGCGGGCGGCATTCGACCGGCTCCATTCATCGACGGTTCATCATCATGGCGCGAGTTTGCCTGTCTTTCTCTCTTTTCGAGGTACCTCCATGATCACGATCTCCTCCCGCGCGGCCGCCCTTGCGCTTTCGGCTTCGCTCTTCCTTGCGGGCTCGGCCTTCGCGCAGACCACGACGCCGGCGCCGGCTGCCACGCCCGCTCCGGCGGCCAAGGCCGAGAAGCCGCGCAGCGCCGCCTCGCTCGAATGCTCGAAGGAGGCCGACGCCAAGGGCCTGCACGGCAAGGAGCGCAAGAAATTCCGTGCCGATTGCAAGAAGCAGGCGACCGACAAGACGGCGCCCGCGTCGAAGTGATTCGCCGCTGATCCCTATTAGCCTCCAGTTCTTACCCTCCACCGGCCAGGAGGAGGGTAAGAATGAACGCGCAATGCTGCACCGCATTAGCGCATTTGTGCGACTCCGGCGGATTTGCCATAAGGCGGCGTGAGGCAAATCCTTTCAGCCATCGCTGTCACGCTTCCGAGCCGCAACAAGGCGCTGATCGCGCTGGAGACGCTGGCGATCGGCACGGCCGGCGGACTGCTGTTTCTTTGGGCGCACCTTCCGGGCGGACTGATCTCCGGCGCCATGGCTGCCACCGGCATCGCCGCGATCTGTGGCCGCCAGCTCGCAGTGCCGCCGATCATCACCCAGGCCGTGCTGGTCGTGCTCGGGATCTCGCTGGGCTCGGTGGTGTCACGGCAGCTGATCGCCCACATCAGCGCCTATCCGATCACCATCGCCCTGCTCGCGCTCTCGACCTTCTGCGCAACCTTCGGCTCCAGCCTCTATCTGCAGCGCGTCCATGGCTGGGACCGCACCTCGGCCTTCCTTGCCGGCAGCCCCGGCGCGCTGTCGCAGATCACCATGCTCGCGGTCGAGCGCGGCGCCGACCTGCCGGCGATCGCGGTGGTGCAGACCATGCGCGTGATCATCCTGACCGCGGCGCTGCCGATGGTGCTGGCGCTGACCGGGGTTGCGCCCTCAACGTCATCCGCGATCACGCTGACCGAGGCGCCGCCGATCCAGCTGGTCGCGCTGGTCGCCGCCTCGGTCGCGCTGTCGCTGATCCTGCGCATCCTGAAATTTCCGGCGAGCTGGATGTTCGGCGCGATGATTGCTTCCAGCGTGCTGCATGGCGCCGATCTCGTCGACGGCGGCGTGCCGCCCTGGGTGCGCAGCGTGGCGCTGGTCGGAATCGGCGCGCTGATCGGCAGCCGCTTTGCGCGGATGAAACCGCGGGTGCTGCTCGGCCATATCAACGCGGCGCTCGGCTCCTTTGCCGTCGCAATCGCCGTTTCCGGCGTCTTTGTCGCGATCATCACCCTGACGACGCATGTGCGCTTTTCCGACACCGTCGTCGCCTTCGCGCCGGGCGCGATGGACGCCATGCTGGCGCTGGCGCTGACGCTGCATATCGACCCGATCTTTGTCGGGGCGCATCATTTGTCGCGATTTGTGTTTGTCACCATCGCCACGCCCGGCATCGTGCATCTGTTCGGACGCACGCAGGACGACGTCGATGATTAGCGGCGGCTCGTCTTGGCCATGCCCCAGGCCGCAACCGCGGCCATCAACAGCGAGATCAGCGCGTTGTAGCCGGCCAGCGAGATGCCGAGGAAGCGAAACTGCACCTCGTCGCAACGAATCACTTTCACCTTGTCGAGGTTCTCCAGCAGGCTGCCGGCACTGCCGGCATTGAAGCCGGTCCCGGTGCAGTCGGTCGGGCCCTTCCAGAAGCCCCACTCGACGCCGGCGTGATAGGCGCCGAAGACGGCACTGCCGAGGGCTGCGAGCGCGAGGATGGCCAGACCCGCCAGCACCACGCCGCGTGACGCGCCCCTTGCGGCCGCAAGCGCCAGCAGAGCCGCGAAGGGGACCGCGAAATAATAGGCGTAGCGCTGCTCGAGGCAGAGCGGACAGGGCAGGATCTCCAGCACGAGCTGGAAGAACCAGGCGCCGGCCAGCGTCGCCGCCGCTATCACCATGATGGCCAGCGCCGAGGTCAGCGCGGGATTCGTCTGGCCGCGCATGGCGTGCGGAAGAGTGGATGTTTCGGACGTCACGTCTGTCTTTCCCGGTAAACAGGTTGGTGAACTTCGTATCCCGCACAACCAAAGCTGTCGAGCAGTTACGAAATCACATCCGCGCGGGTTGACCCCCTCGGGCCGCCAGCTATATTCCGCCCGCTTCGCCGCCCCGGGGTCTTTTTGGCCTTCGGGACATGCGAACGCCCCTGTGGCGGAACTGGTAGACGCGCTCGACTCAAAATCGAGTTCCGCAAGGAGTGCTGGTTCGATTCCGGCCAGGGGCACCAACTAGGCTGTTCAGGCCCGTTCTAAAGCGTCCGCAACCGTTCGCGCAGTGCTCGGAAACCCTTGAAAAATAGGCACTTCCGCGTACATTCTTGTTCGTCACCGTTTGTTCTCCTCCGATCCCAGCCGCCCGATTTGCTGGTATTTTTGCTGGTATCCTGCTGGTATCGGGAGAACAAACGTTCACAACGACTTTCGCTTTTCCGAATAAAGGAATTGAGCAGATGGCCGGCAAGAACGGCGGCGCGCGCGCCAATCCCAAGCAGATCAGGACCGACGTCGACTGCCGCGCCGCCCGACCGAACTTCGTCAAGAGCGCGTGGAGTCCCGCCAAGATTTCCGACGTGACCGGCGGCTGGCTCTATCTCTTCGTCACGCCGGACGTGAGCAGGCCTGGCAACGCTGCCTCGAAGCTCTGGCGGATGGACTACCGCTTCCATGGCCGCCAGAAAACCT
>DATMNV010000209.1:0-6307 GCA_035568535.1 Bradyrhizobium sp. | reverse complement strand
GATCTGCGAGAGCGCCGCATCAAGGGCCTTCGATTTGTCCATGGACGATCCTTCGATGAGGCGAAGCGCTGCACTCATGATTCATGCTCCTTATGGCCGGGAATCCCGGGACCGACAACGGATGTGCCCGCCCCGCTTGCGACAATGGCGATGAGCAGCACCGTACACTATTTGTTCTAGGTTCGCAATATGTTCTCGAAAATTTCGTAACACGCTGATCTCGCGGCGGTATTCATCCCAGAGGCCCTCGCCGGCCGCCGCGCGCCGACCCGTGCGCAGTCGCGGCGACCCTTCGCTTCCGTCCGGGAACCGGCCCGCATTCCGCCCGCTGATTCTGCCGCGCCGCCGGCCGGAATTTTCCGCTCGCCGGACGCGCCGCGAAAGGCCGCGGCTGACGGCAAATGCGTCACCGGCAGGAACCGCGCCCGGGGCAAAATTGAATCGCCACCCTGGCAATTTCGGCGTAGCGTTCAACCGTCACCGGCATAACAACAATCCAGGCGCCGGTGACTGAGTGACTGCTCACGGTCCCGCCCTGATCGAGGAGTAGCGTCATGTCCATCATCCCCCTCCTGGCGAATAGCTCGTTCGACCCCGAAGCGGTCGAAGTGCTCAGCGCCGCCTTCGAGGATGCGTGGGCGAACCTCAAGCAGTCGGGCAGCACCTTCACGCGACCCGCCTACGAACTCGGCGCGCGCGAAGTTCTGGCCAAGTACATCATCGAGATGGCGCAGCGCGGCGAGCGCGACAAGCGGCAGCTCACCGAAGCCGCCGTGACCTATCTCACCAACAACTACAAGGGTTAGCTCGCCGGCCCTGCGCGCACGCGGGGCGCGCGCGGTCAGTCAGTCTCACGCCTCGATGACGATCTTCGGCGCCGGGCGGCTGGCCACGCCGAGGCCGTCGCGCACCCGCGCCGCGATGTCGCGGAAGTGCCGCGCATGAACGCCCGCCGGCGCGCTCGCGACCACCGGCGCGCCGGCGTCGGACTTCTCCCGGATCTCGATGGCAAGCGGCACTTCGCCGAGGAACGGCACGCCGAGCCGCTCGGCCTCGGCCCGCGCGCCGCCATGGCCGAAAATATCCGAGCGCGCGCCGCATTGCGGGCAGATGAAGGTCGACATGTTCTCGACGATGCCGAGCACCGGCACGTTGACGCGCCGGAACATGGCGATGCCGCGCCGCGCGTCGATGAGCGCGAGGTCCTGCGGCGTCGAGACGATGACGGCGCCCTTGAGCGGCACCTGCTGCGCCATGGTGAGCTGCGCGTCGCCCGTTCCCGGCGGCATGTCGACCACCATGACGTCGAGCGTGCCCCATTCCACCTCGCGCAGCATCTGCGTCAGCGCCGACATCACCATGGGCCCGCGCCAGATCATCGGCGTCTCCTCCTCGACGAGGAAGCCGATCGACATCACCGGCATGCCGTGGCGCACGATCGGCCTGAGCCGCGTGCCGCTGATCACCTCCGGCCGCTCGCGGATGGCAAGGAGTTTTGGCAGCGACGGCCCGTAGATGTCGGCATCGAGGACGCCGACCTTCAGGCCGAGGTCGTGGAGCGCGAGCGCGAGATTGACCGCGACCGTCGACTTGCCGACGCCGCCCTTGCCGGAGGCGACCGCGATGATCGCGGCGACGCCGGGAATGCCGGCAGGGCCGTGCGCGGGCCCGTGCGCGTGGGGCGCCCCTTCTCCGGGCCGGCCTCCCGCGGCCGCGGCCGTCGGCCGCCGCGGCGGAGCGGTAGTCCCTCCCCTCGCGCCACCAGCCACGGCGCCGCCGCCCGCGCGCTCGGCGGTGAGCGCGATCATGACCGACTCGACCCCCGGCAGCGCGCGCACCGCGGCCTGGGCGCGCTCGCGCACGCTCTCCCATTGCTTAACGTGCGCGGCATCGACGGTGAGGGAGAAGAACACCTTGCCGTCGGTGACGAGGATGTCGGAAAGTTTTCCGGTCGCGGTGAGCGGCGTGCCGTCGGGGCTTGGCACGGCGGCGAGCGCGGCCAGAACCTCATCCTTGAGCGCTGCCATCTTCGCCTCCTGCGCGGCATCGCGCGGGCGAAATCCGGCTGGATCGCGCCGACCTATCGCTCCCGCGTCTCGTTGGTGCCACACCTAGATAGGAGAGCGCACGATGCGGCTCAATTGCCATGATCGGCCGCGGGCCTGCTATACGTGACCCGTAGCCCGGATGATCCGGGACCTCTATTGCAACGGCCCAATCCTTTCCCGCATTTCGCTCCGCTCATGCGGGCTACTGACGGAGGACACGAATGGCGAAGGTGGCGTTTGTCGGGCTCGGCGTGATGGGCTATCCGATGGCGGGGCATCTCAAGGCCAAAGGCGGCCATGAGGTGACGGTCTACAACCGCACCGCCGCCAAGGCGGAAAAGTGGGTGGCCCAGCATCGCGGCCGCAGCGCGCCGACGCCGAAAGCCGCGGCGCAGGGCCAGGACTTGGTCATGGCCTGCGTCGGCAACGACAACGATCTCCGCCAGGTGATGCTCGGCAAGGACGGCATCTTCGCCGGCGTCGAGAAGGGCGCCATCGTCGTCGACCACACCACCGCCTCGGCGGTCATCGCCCGCGAGCTTCACGCCGAGGCGAAGAAGGGCGGCTTCGACTTCATCGACGCGCCGGTCTCCGGCGGCCAGGCCGGCGCCGAGAACGGCGTGCTCACGGTGATGTGCGGCGGCGACGAGGGCCCGTTCTCGCGCGCGGAAAAGGTGATCGCGGCCTATGCCCGCGCCTGCACGCTCCTTGGCGCCTCCGGCTCCGGGCAGCTCGCCAAGATGGTGAACCAGATCTGCATCGCGGGCGTGGTGCAAGGCCTCGCCGAGGGCCTCAACTTCGCGCAGAAAGCCGGCCTCGACGTCGAAAAGCTCATCGCCACCATCTCCAAGGGCGCGGCGCAGTCCTGGCAGATGGAGAACCGCTACAAGACCATGAGCGCCGGCAAGTTCGACTTTGGCTTCGCCGTCGACTGGATGCGCAAGGACCTCGACATCTGCCTGAGCGAAGCGCGCCGGAACGGCGCCAGCCTGCCGCTCAGCGCGCTCGTCGACCAGTTCTACGCGCAGGTGCAGAAGATGGGCGGCAAGCGCTGGGACACCTCAAGCCTGATCGCGCTGCTGCAGCGGTGAGGGCGATTTCCAAGCCCGTGTGCTAGCATCCGCAACATCAAGCCATAAGCCATCGCGTTGAGGTGATTGATGCAGACGGGAGAATTGCGCAACCAGATCGACGGCATCTGGAACGACTTCTGGTCGGGCGGCCTCTCCAATCCCCTCCAGGTCATCGAGCAGATCACCTACCTGATCTTCATCAAGCGCCTCGACGAGATGCAGGAGCTGGAGGAGCGCAAGGCGACCACGCTCGGTAAGCCGATCGAGCGGCGCATTTTCCCGGAGGGGTTCGATGGGCGCGCGAAGCCGATGCCGAAGACAAGCGCGGCGAGCCGTATGAAAATTTGCGCTGGTCGCGCTTCAAGCATTTTGAGCCGCGGCGGATGTTCGAGGTCGTCGACGAGCACGTCTTCCCCTTCATCCGCGAACTCAACGGCGCCGACACGGCCTATGCGCGCCACATGCGTGACGCTCGTTTTCAAATTCCGGGAGCCGCGCTCCTGGATAAGGTCGTCCAGAAGTTCGACAAGCTCGACATGGGCGATCGCGATACCAAGGGCGACGTCTACGAGTACATGCTGGCAAAGATCGCGACCTCCGGCCAGAACGGCCAGTTCCGCACGCCGCGCCACATCATCGCGATGATGGTCGAGCTGGTCGCGCCCAAGCCTGAGGACGTGATCTGCGATCCGGCGTGTGGCACCTGCGGCTTCCTGGTCGCCGCCGGCGAATATCTGCGCGAGCACCACGGCGCGCTGTTTCAGGACGACAAGCTGCGGCGGCACTTCAGCACCGGCCTGTTCAACGGCTTCGACTTCGACCCCACCATGCTCCGCATCGGCTCGATGGACATGGCACTGCACGGGGTTGAGGGCGCCAACGTCACCTATCGCGACAGCCTTGCCGAGGACCACGCTCAGGATGCCGCCAAATATTCGCTGGTGCTCGCCAATCCGCCCTTCGCCGGCGCACTCGATTACGAGTCCACCGCCAAGGACTTGCTGCGCATCGTCAAGACCAAAAAGACCGAATTGTTGTTCGTGGCTCTGTTCCTCCGGCTCTTGCGGACCGGCGGGCGCGCTGCCGTCATCGTGCCGGACGGCGTGCTGTTCGGCTCGTCGAAGGCGCACAAGGAAATCCGCCGCATCCTGGTCGAGGAGAACAAGCTCGATGCTGTGATCAAGCTGCCTTCCGGCGTGTTCCGGCCCTACGCCGGCGTCTCGACCACGATCCTTGTTTTCACCCGCATCGGCACTGCCGGCAACCATACGGACTTTGTTTGGTTCTATGACGTGCGCGCCGACGGCTGGTCGCTCGACGACAAGCGCCAGCCGCTTCTTTCCGACGACAAGCTTGGCCCGACGCCGATGGTGGCGCTGACCAACGCGGAGGCGGAAAAGAACAACCTGCCTGACGTCGTGAAGCGCTGGGCTGAGCGTGACGGCGCCGAGCATGACCGGCCGCGCACGGCGCAAAGCTTCTGCGTGCCAAAGGCCGACATTGCGGCCGCGGGCTACGATCTCTCGCTCAACCGCTACAAGGAGGTCGAAAACGAGGAGGTCGCGCACGAGAGCCCCACGGCGATCCTCGCCGATCTGCGCCGGATTGAGGCGGAGATCGCGGCAGGCATGAAGCGGCTTGAGGAGATGGTGGGATGAGGACAGTCCCCTTAGGCGCGATTGTTCGAGACGCCCGGCCAGGATTCGCGTCAGGGGCGGAAGCCCCCGACGGCATAGTGCAAATCAGAATGAACAACGTAACAACTGATGGCGCCCTCGATTGGTCGAAGCTTCGTCGCGTTCCTGAACCGAAAAATGTTGCCGAGCTAATCGTTGAGCCAAATGACATTTTGTTAAACGCGACAAACAGTCCCGATTTGGTAGGAAAAAATGCAGTATTCAAAGATTTTCCTGAACCTGTCACCTTCAGTAACCACTTTATCCGCTTATGCTTGGATGATCGCGTAGCCGACAGCCGCCTGATCTCACGCTGGCTTACTGACCAATGGCAACGCGGCAAATTCAAATCGATGTGCCGACAATGGGTAAACCAGGCGTCCCTGAACAAAGGACAATTTTTGAATCTGCTAATTCCGCTTCCTCCGCTTTCCGAGCAGCGGCGGATCGCGGCGATCCTCGATCAGGCTGACGACCTGCGCCGCAAGCGGCGGGAGGCGATGGAACGGGTCTCGGCGTTTGTGGAGGCCTCGCTAAGAGAGAGTTTTGGTGACCCAATCTCAAACTCTCGGGGGTTTCCTACCGCTCGACTGGAGCAATTGGTCGATCCAACGCGCCCGATCACCTACGGGATCCTTATGCCGGGCCCCCACGTCGACGACGGCGTGCCTTACATTAGAGTCATTGATATTCAGGCCGGAGCGATCGTAGCAGACAGTATACGAAATACATCTTCCACAATCGCTTCCCGATACAAGAGGTCAGAATTGGTAGGTGGCGACGTGTTGATTTCAATTAGAGGTCACGTGGGCCGACTGGCGGTCGTTCCCAACGAACTGACTGGCGCAAATGTTACGCAAGATACTGCGCGCCTCGCTATCACCGGTGCGGAGCCTACCTTGTCAAGGCGTTACTAGAGACGCGACAAGCGAAGGCGTGGATGGACCGGCGGACGAAAGGGGCGGCAGTCAAGGGATTGAATCTTGGTGACTTGCGACAGTTACCAATCATTCTGCCTTCCCCCGCGGCACAGCGTGCTTTCGCCGCGCGCGTCACGGAAATCGACAAACTTAAGACCCACTACCGGAACGATCTCACCAAACTCGACGCCCTATTCGCTTCACTGAAACATCGCGCCTTCCGCGGCGAACTTTAGAACTATGCGGAGCTATCATTGCGAGGAGCAACGTGACGAAGCAATCCAGGTTTCGGCGCTGCGCCTGGATTGCTTCGCCTTCGGCTCGCAATGACGCTTCTCCCATATCCCAACATCGACGCGCTGTTCTCGCTACAGCATCGCGCCTTCCGCGGCGAGCTGTAGCGCTGCGAGAGACGCTACAGCAGCGCGCGGCGCCGTGCCCTCTCCCCTTGCGTTCTCGGAAAGTTGTTTCCCGTAGATGGACGCTTATTGCCCACGGTTCATAAGCCGTTGAATCCGCTTGCGTCCACGCGGACCAGGTATCATGTTGGTTCCTACCGTTTCATCTCTGTCGCTACCTATGTGAGGACA
>DATMNV010000208.1:0-88315 GCA_035568535.1 Bradyrhizobium sp. | reverse complement strand
AATCCAGCCCGGGGAGCCAGTTGGCTCCGGCACTGGCGGACATTTCCCGAACGCGCTCGTTCAGACGTCAGCCGGCGCGGCCTGGTCGCGGAGCGGCAATGGCGCAATCGTTTCGAATACGCCGTCTCGCCGCACCAGCGCGTGGAACAGCGCTGCGGCCACGTGCAGCAGCACCAGCGCAAAGAAGGCGAAGGCCAGATAATAATGCGCGTTCCAGAGCAGCGTATGCACACTGTCGCTTTGCGGCAGGATCGCCGGAGAAACTTCCTTCCGTACAGCACGACCGGATATTCGGCGGCCGACAGCATCGCCCACCCGAGTAACGGCATGGCAATCATGAGCCCGTACAGCGCGTAGTGCGACAGATGCGCGGCAAGCTTCATGGGCGCGGGCAGATCAGCCGGCAATGATGGTGCTCCAACGCGGAGGCGCAGCGCCAGACGAAGCAGCGCAAGAATAAGAATGGCGATTCCGAGTGTTTTGTGGATCGTGATCAGCGGCAGATATTTGGGCATGAGCGTGGACACCATGCCCACACCGATGAAGAGCATCGCGATCACGCAAATGGCCATCAGCCAATGCAGGAGACGCTGGAGCGGGCTGAAACGGGGATGCGGAGGGTTCATGGCTTGGCTCCGGCTACGGTGCGCGCCACGGTGCGCGGATAATCCTTGGCCTCCGCTGTGCGGAGATCGTAAGACACGCGGTAAGCCGATGACCGTGCGGCGGGAAACGGATCATCCGAGGTTGCGATGCCTGACGGTAGGACCGTCGGATCGAAGTTGACGTCCCGGCAGGGGCCGTCCCGCTCCGCCTCGATCTGCCCCACGACCAGTGTCCCGACCTCGACGGTCCGACGGTCTTCGGGCCACGCCTTGCTCGGATCCGAGGTCGGATCACCTGGATTGGCTATCGTCACGGTCAGGGTCCAGCGCTGCGGGCCGCCGCGGACTCGCTCCACGATCTCCCGCTCGAGAAAATCGGGACCGCGTTTTGCGAGATCTGCCTGGGTGATCGCGACGGACTGTGCCGCAGGCAACAGCGACCATCGCGCCGCACGCTTGATGCCAAAATCATCGGTGAAGATGAAGCTGTCGAGACTGTTATAGCGATCCTCCGCAAAGGAAGCAGTCCAGGGCGCGCTATCGGCCCAGGCCGTGAAGTTCGCAAATTCGGGATTGACCGCGGTGAACGCCTTCATGGCGTTCGGATCCTTGCTGGCCGATGCCAGCAGCAATGCGTGAAAGGCTTGCGGCGTCGACACCGGAAAGAACGGCGGATCGATCATGGCCGTGCGCCATTCCTGACCGTCGGGTGTCGCGATCCGCAGTCCCATGCCGCGCACTCGCACGGTCGCATCCGCGGCGTCAGGATTTGGGGTGCCGAGATTGAAGCGGCCGAGGGCGGGATACTGCCCTTTGGTGAAGACATAGGCGCTCGAAAGCGCGGCGCCGTTGCCGTTTGCTTCAAACACGCCGGTGAAACAGATGCCTTTGGCATGATTGCGGCGATGGCCGAGCGCAGGTCCGCCGGGAGGCGCCAGCGCTTCCAGCATCTTTCCCGGGGTAAGACGATCGGGCGAGAGCCATCCCGCGGTGTAGGCAAATGCCGTGGCGACGCCGCCAATGACGCCCGCGATCAAGACCAACGATCCGAGCGTGTAACGTGATGAAGATGGCGTGAGCCGGGGCATTCGAGCCTCACTTCTCCGGTGGTGCAGACAGTCCGTGATCTGGCACCCAGTGTCTCACGTCCACCGTGCCGGTCTTTCGAACAAGACGAAGCGGTTTCACAATTGCACGTTGGCGATCGAGGCTCGTACAGAAGCGGCGGGCCACCGCCGCTTCTGTGTCAAGTACATCAATGCGTTGCCGGCCCGAGATACTGGCGCAGACCATCATTGATCTGTTCGATGGCGGCTACCGTTGAGGGCACCTGGCGCAGCGCATTCAGCGCCACGAAATCATGAATGGTGCCGTTGTAGCGGACCGCATCGACCCTCACGCCCGCTTCCTTCAGTTTGCGGGCGTAGGCCTCGCCCTCGTCACGCAGCGGATCGTTCTCCGCGGTGATGACGAGCGCCGGCGGCAGGCCCCTGAGCTCGCTCATACCGGCGCGAAGGGGCGACACATAGGGATTGTCGCGGGTCTTCGCGTCGGGAGCGTAGAGATCCCAGCCGTACTTCATGAACGCACGCGTCAGGAAGCGGCCGGTCCCGTATGCTTGGTAGGACCCTGTATCGACACTGGCGTCGGTCGCCGGAATGAGCAGCACCTGGTAGCTGATCTTCGGACCGCTGCGGTCCTTGCTCATCAGCGAGAGGGCGGCGGCCATGTTGCCGCCAACCGAATTGCCGGCAATGGCGATCCGGCTGCCGTCCGCGCCAAGCTCCTGGGCATGCTCGCCGACCCACTTCAAGGCCGCATAGCATTCTTCCAGCTGCGTCGGGAATTTTGCCTGCGGCAGCGGCGTATATTCGACGAACACACCGAGCTGACCGGAGCCGAGGACGAGATCGCGCAGCAGGCGCTGATGGTTTGCGAAATTGCCGACGATCCAGACGCCACCATGGATGAAGAACAGCACGCCGGGATTGCTGCTCATTTGCGCGGGCTTCATGACGTACAGCTTCACCTTGCGGCCGTCCTGGTCAATCACCCGTTCGCTGGTCGTGACGCCGGTCATGTCGACATCCGTCTGCGACTGCAACGCGGTGAGGATCTCCTGCGGCTTCGGTTGCGGAAGCTCCCAGAACGGGCTGGAGTCATTGTTGATCTTGGCAAGGAAGGCGCGGACCTGCGGATCGATCCGCGGGTCGGTAGCGGCGTCGGGGGCCGCGGCCAGGGCTGCTTGTGTCATCATGCTTGCTCCGAATGTGAGGGCTGCGAGTTTTCGAATGCGGTTCATGCGAACGGGTCCTTGTCTTCCGAATGGCCACTTGCCCGCGATGTTTGAGGCCGTCGACGCGCCCGGTTGCCCGGCGCCGCGACGCCCTTCTCACCGTCGGGACCAGCGTTTAAGCTGGTTTCGCGCGTCAATTCCCTGAGCCAGTGCTGAGAAATTCTGAGGATTGTTCGACCGACTGGAGCCGCGATGGCTGAGCAAAGCCTACGAGCCGTCTATGCGTCGAAAGCGTGGGAAATCGATCTTCACCGGCGCGAGTTGCGGTTCCGGGGCGTCTCCGTTCCGATCGGGAGCCGCGCCTTCGAGATCCTGGAGGTTCTGGTCCAGTCGGGCGGCGAGCTCGTCAACAAGTACCACCTGATCGATCGCGTCTGGCCGGGCGCGGTCGTCGAGGAAAACACGCTGCATTTTCATGTGTCCGCCATTCGCAAGGCGTTGGGCGCTGACCGGGCGCTGCTCAACACGGTCTCCGGCCGCGGCTATCGCCTGCTCGGCAACTGGACCATCCAGGAGGCGAGCGGGCCGGAGCATCGCCCCGATTATCCCGAACGCAAGCCGAGGCAGTCTTCTCGAACAAATATACCCATTGCGGGATCGGCCCTGATCGGCCGCAGCGCAGCCGGGCAGCATCTCATCAATGTCTTGTCGGCCTATCGCGTCGTCACGCTGACCGGGCCACCCGGGATTGGAAAGAGCGCGCTGGCGCTCGAGGTCGCGCGCAGTCTGTTTCCGACATTCGAGGGCGATTGCTGGCTGGTCGAACTGGCTTCACTGTCCGCCCCCGCGCTCGTGCCGTCCGCGGTCGTGCCCGTCCTGGGGCTGAAGATCGGCGGCGCCGTGATTTCCGCCGAATCTGTCGCCCGGGCCATCGGGAGCGAGAAACTCCTGCTTGTGCTCGACAATTGCGAGCACCTCGCTGACGCGGCGGCGCGACTTGCGGAAGCTTTGGTCCGCATGTGCCCGAACGCGTCCGTGCTGGCGACGAGTCGCGAGATCCTGCGGATCGAGGGTGAGTATGTCTATCGCGTTCCGCCGCTGGATGTACCGCCGCCGCATCGGGAGAGCGCAGTCGGCGTCAACGAATACAGCTCCGTTCAGCTCTTCACCACCAGATTGATGGCGCTCGACTCCGGTCTTTCGGCGAACCCGGAAAACCTGCCGATGATTGCCTCGGTCTGCCGGCAGCTCGACGGCATCCCGCTTGCCATCGAGTTTGCGGCGGCGCGTGTCGCCATGCTCGGACTTCAGCAGGTCGCCGAGCGCCTGAACGATCGCTTCAGCCTATTGACGGCCGGCCGCCGTACGGCCCTGCCGCGGCACCAGACCCTGCGCGCGACACTCGATTGGAGCTATGAACTGTTGCCGGACGCGGAGCGGAGATTGCTGCAGCGGCTCGCGATTTTCGTCGCCGGATTCACGCTCGAGGCGGCCACCGCGGTGATGGGCGCCACTGACGCGACAAGCTCCGCGGTTGCCGAAGGCATCGCAAGCCTGGCGGCCAAGTCGCTGGTTTCTCTAGACGCATCAGTTCCGTCAGGCCGCTGGCGATTGCTCGAGACCATCCGCGTCTATGCGCTCGAGAAATTGGCCGAGAATGGTGACGCCGAGCTGATTGCCCGCCGGCACGCGGAGTTCTTCCGCGACGTATTCGCGCCGGCTGCCGAAAGCCCACGCGTAGCCCTTGACGACCTGCCCCATTACATCAGGGACATCGACAATCTGCGCGCCGCGCTCGACTGGGCGTTCTCCCGCGATCGCGACGATGTCGGCCTCCGCATCGGGCTTACCGTCGCCGCCACGCCTGTTCTGCTGGCAACGTCGATGCTGCCTGAATGTCATCGCTGGTCGGAGCGGGCAATTCTCGCTCTTGACGATAACCGGCGCGGAACGTCCGAAGAAATGCGGCTTCAGGCGGCACTGGGCTTTTCGCTGATGTTCACCCAGGGCGGCAGCGACGCGACACGTGCCGCGCTGGACCGAAGCCTCGCCATCGCCGAGGAACGCGACGACGTCGTCTACCAGATGTGGCAACTGGTTTCGCTCAACATCTTCCACTCGCGCAACGGCAATTTCACGATGGCGCTGCAATACGCCAGGCGCGGCTCGGCGACGGCCAGCGTCATGGGCGATGCGGCAGCGATCGCGCTGGCCCATTTCCTCCTCGGGAATTCGCTCCACTTCATCGGCGACCTCGGAGGCGCCCACGCCGAGCTGGAAGCGGCGCTCGCTCATCGTCCGCGCTCGCAGCAGAGCGGCAGGACCTATCTCGGCTACGACTACGACATTCTGGCTGCCATCGCCTTGGCAAATACGCTGTGCCTGCAGGGCTATCCGCACCAGGCCGCCAAGCGCGCACGCCGGACCATCGAGCAGGCCGAGCGCATCGAAAATCCCATCGTGCTGACCATCGTGTTGCGGCACGCCGTGCTGCTCTTCCTCTTGATCGGCGACCTGCCCTACGCCGAGGAACTCATCGACTGGTACATCTCGAGTGCCCGCTCTCATTCCCTGGCACCACAGATCGCTGCCGGGCGCGGCCTCAAGGGAGAGCTGGCCATCCGCCGCGGCGACGCCCAGGGCGGAGTCGATATCCTGCAGGGCTGCCTGGAGGAGCTTCGCACCGCGCATTACGGGCTGATGATCTCGGCCTTCCACATCTCGCTCGCGGAAGGACTGGCTGCGAGCGGACGATTTGCCGAGAGCCTGCGGCTGGTCGACGACGGCATCGGTCTGGTCGAGACCAACGGGGATATGATCAACATGCCCGAGTTGCTGCGTGTGAAGGGCGCGGTTCTCTCCTCGAAGCCGGAGCCCCGCGTCGACGAGGCGGAAACCAACCTCATCCATTCGCTCGAGCTGAGTCGCCGGCAAGGCGCGCGTGCCTCCGGGCTGCGCACCGCCATCGATCTGGCAAAGCTGATGGCTGCTCAAGGGCGGCGCGAAGACGCCCGTGCGCTGCTGGAGCCGGTGCTCGCATGGTTCGTCGAGGGCCGGGACACAGTAGACCTGAAGGCGGCTGAGCGGCTGTTAGCGACTTTACGATCGAACGATTGACGCTGCCCTGCCTGATTCAATCGCGCTTCAGTCCTATTGCCTTGACGATCGGAGCGAAACGAGCCAGTTCGTCCGCGACAAGCTGTCCGAACTTGTCCGGGCTCGAATTGGTGTCCGGTTCCATGCCCTGGGATTGATAGATTTCCTGCAGCACTGGATCGGCCATTGCCCTGCGGGTCACCTGCGCAATCCGATCAACGATCCCATCTTCGGTCGCCTTTGGGGCGAAGAGGCCAAACCAGCCCTCATATCTGAGGTCCGGCATTTCCGATTCGATCACCGTCGGAAGTTCGGGTGCACTACTCAGACGCCGTTCACTCGTCACCGCGAGTATTCGCAGATTGCCGGCCCGATCAAGTTGCAGCAACTGGCTCGACACGACAGCGATCACCAGGAGGATCTGGCCCCCGACCAGGTCATTGATTGCGAGCGAAGCGCCCCGATACGGAATGTGGACGATGTCCGCGATGCCCGACTGCTGTTTGAACATCTCGCCCACAAGATGATTACCCGTGCCCACGCCCGGTGATCCATAGGAGAGCTGACCTGGATTGGCCCTGGCATAGGCGACCAGTTCCTGCAAATTGTGCACCGGCAGCGAAGGATGAACCGCGAATGCAAGTGCGCTGGTGATCAGGCGATAGATGGCCCGAAAATCGCGAACAGCATCGTAGGCGGGATGCGCCGAGGCGAGCGGGATGATGACATGCGTGCTGCCATTGCCGAGAAGGAGCGAGTATCCATCCGGCGCATCGTGCGCGACGACGGTGCAACCGAGCGCTCCGCCGGCGCCGCCAATATTCTCGACATAGGCCGGCCCCAGCAGCGATCCCATCCTCTCCGCCCAGGGCCGCCCAATCTGGTCGCCTGATCCGCCGCTCGCGTATGGAATCACCAGCCGGATCGGGCGGGAGGGATAGTTGTCGGCTCTCGCTTCGCGCGGTATTGCCGCCAGCGCGGCTGCACTCGCGGCGGTCTGCAGGATTTGTCGGCGAGAAAACACGGGCACCTTCCAGCCCGAAAGGATAGCCAGACAATCACCCATTACCAAACCGTCATCAGCACCAATAGTGGGAAAGACCGGAGCGACTTCGCGTGGTGCTGCTCCTTTCTAAGGCAGTGCTTCGGGCCTCAAGGCGGACTTCCGCAATGACCGACATCTTGTCGCGCAGTGCATGATCCGGAAAAGTGTGTAGCGGCTTTCCGAAAGATCCTACGCACACAAAAAGCTAAAGCGGGATGATTCGTCCTGAAATCATCGCGCTTTAGCCGGAATCAAGTGACTCGAGCATCATCCGCGCGGCACGAAAATCCGCGATCTCAAAACCTTCGGAAAATTCCGCACAAATGGCCGTGAGCAACCGGCGCGCATCGTCGCTTCGACCCTGCTGGATCCTGGTACGCGCAAGGCTTGATGTGGCTCTGAGCTGCCAAAACAGGGCACCCTGCTCTCGCGCCACCTCGATCGCCTCTTCGAAGCACTGCTCGGCCAACGAAAAGGACTGCTGTCTGGACACCTTGAGCAGCAGCTCCCCCTTGATCCGCAAGAGTTCGGCGAAATACCAGCGCTCATCCCTAGTCTGTCCGCGCTCGATCATATCGTCAACGGTCGCAAGCCCCTCCGTAATCTCACCCATCTCGCCAAGGCAAACCGCCAGCTCCCCCAGCGGAAGCATGAAGCGAGGCAGGAATCTGGCCTGATCGGCCTGATCCAGCGCCTTGCTGAGAACACCCGCGCCGGCGGCGATGTTGCCGCGCTTGGCAATCAGCATTCCCCGCAAGCATTGCGCCCACAGATGCCAGAGGCGCATCGGGTGACGTTCGGTATGGTCGAGCAGTGACGCGCAGTGACGCTCGGCGGCGTCGAGGTCGCCCGCCAGGAAAGTGAGCGGACACGCTGCCTGCCCCAGCACGCTGCAATAGGTCAAGGCGTGACCGATGGCGATCCCCTCCTCGATATTGCGCTCGACCAGCCGCAACGCCCGGTTCGCAAATCCCTGCAACCA
Organism: Bradyrhizobium sp.; assembly: GCA_035568535.1. Lineage (GTDB taxonomy): Bacteria > Pseudomonadota > Alphaproteobacteria > Rhizobiales > Xanthobacteraceae > Bradyrhizobium. The sequence continues at coordinate 80,351 of DATMNV010000208.1, read as the reverse complement.
CAGGATCCGCGCTTGAAAGTAGTGCGTCGACACCCGCAAATCGAAGCGGAATCGAACGATCTGAGGCTTTGCCCTCAGCTCTTCCAGACGCACGAGTACCCGGTCGATGTGGTGGCGAGCACGCTTCTGGTCGCCGAGCAAGTGCAGTGAGGTCGCGAGCAGGCGATCGGCCGTCATGGCGTCGACCGCGTTGCTGGATTGCGCGGCCAACTCGGCGAAACGAGACGCGAACTCGAGCGCCTTGCGAAACTCGCCGTTGTTGAACTGGTCGATACAAAGGCCCCAGAGAGCACGCAGCCGGTACTCCCGATCGTCGAGCAGATTTGCGAGCTCCAGCGTGACTGCCCAGGCAGGCCCGGCTTCGCGGGCGCGCCCAACGCCGTACATCAACGACCACCCGAGCGCGGCGGAAAGCTGCATGCGCAGCCGACGGGCCCGAGCATCCTCACCGACAAGCCGCGACAACGCCCGCTCGACCCGCTCATGACATTCACCAAGCAGTGAGAGCTGGACCCACAGCGGCACGGCGGCGGCTGTCAGCGCGACCCCGGTCTGCTCATCGCCTTCAGGCGAGAAGGCCCAATCGAGGCTCGCCCGCACGTCGCCAATATGCCGGCCGTAGATGTCCAGCCATTCACCTTGCGGCCGTGTCTCGCTCTCCGCTTCCGCCCGGGCAAAAAGGTCGAGATAAAATTCAGCGTGACGGCGCGCGGCGTCGTTGTAGCCGCCGCTGTCTCGCAGCTTCTCCAGAGCGTAGGCGCGGGTCGTTTCAGACAGACGATAATAGGACAGGTCGCTGCGGACGTCGGCGACGATGAGCGACTTCGCCACCAGATTGGCAAAGCAGTCGAGAACGATGGCCGGGTCCATGTCACCCACCACGGCCGGCACCGCATCGAGCAGGAAATTCCCGGCAAAAACCGCCAGGCAGCGCAGCACCCGCGCCTCGTTCTCCGGCAGCAGATCGTAGCTCCAGTCGAGCGTCGCGCGCAGCGTTCGCTGCCGCGGCAATGCCGTCCGCCGGCCGGTCGTGAGAAACTTGAAGCGCTCGTCCAGCAAGGCCGCCACTTCCGACGGCCCCATGGTGATGGCCCGCGCGGCGGCGAACTCGATGGCAAGCGGAATGCCATCCAGCCGCCGGCAGATCGATACGATGGCCTCGAGATTTTCCCTGCTCGGCCTTAACTCCGAGCCCAACTCTCGAGCCTTGGCGATGAAGAGCTGAACCGCGGCATGCCCGAGGGCTTCGTTCATCTCGATGTCATCCGCGGCAGGCACTTCGAGAGGCAGCACGCGATAGACGTATTCGCCGTCGACACGAAGCACTTCCCGGCTTGTCGCGAATACGGTCGCATGCGGGCAACGGTTCACGATCATCTCGGTGAAGCTCGCCACGGCATCGATGACGTGCTCGCAATTGTCGATGATGAGCAGCAATTCTCTCGGTCCGATGGCCCGCGCAACGGACTCGGCCGAAATCACCTCGCCTTCCAACTTGATCCCGAGAACACCGGCAACCGCAGAAGGCACCAGGTCCGGATCGGAAAGCGCAGCGAGTTCGACCACAAGGCTGTCGCCCTGGAAAGTCGGCGACATCGCACGTGCCGTCTCAAGAGCGAGCGCCGTCTTCCCGATGCCGCCCGGCCCGGTGAGCGTGACGACACGATATGCCGACAACAGATCGCGCAGCTGCGTGACGGCCGAGCTTCGGCCGATCAAATTGAACCGGGCGGCAGGAATATTCGACGCCGCGGCTCCCGTCGGCGGCCGTGCCGTTTTCGCGGGCGCCACCAGGTTCGCCCGCCGGACATCCCAGTCTCCCAGAAGACGATAGCCGCGACCAACCGCCGTCTCCAGCATGCTGCGGTCGGGACCGAGCGCTTTGCGAATGGCGGCAACGTGGACTCTCAGCGCGATCTCTTCGACGGATACGCCGGGCCAGACCTTCTGGAGCAGGTCGTTTTTGGTGACCAGCTCACCGGCCGACTGGACCAGTTCGGCAACGATCTCAAACGCCCGCCCCCCCAGCGGCACGGGCATGCCCTTTGACCGCAATTCACGCCGGGCCAGATCAATCTCCCACCGACCAGCGGCGTAAACAGGCCGCTGGCTTACCTCGGGCACCATAACGCTCCGCTCCTGCGAAGTAGAACGGTTCCAATTAGCACTTCCCCGGTGAATCCACGAGCCCCGGACCGGTAGACCATCCCATGCGGGAAACGATGATATCGCGGACAATGTTTTGGCCCGCAATCGGAGGTCTTAAGAAACCGCGGGGTTCCTTGGCGGCAGCATGCAATGTCCGAGTGCGTGGCAGCCATGAACAATCAAGGCGTGTTACCGTCGGCACGCCCGCGGCGGCGACCGCATCCAACATTCGCGCAATAATCGCTCGACAGAAGCCAACTGCGAATCGACCATAGACAACGCCGGAGCTGGCTCCCGTCGTGGAGGCCAACCGATACGAGTTGCCAAGCAGCTGGAGCACATTGAACGGCTCCGCGAAACACGTATGTGCGAACATACTCCGAACACCGTTCAGGAGTTGGACCCACGCCTGAATGCCGAGACTGGTCATGCCACCCTCGCTCGCGCGGGCGCCACCGGAATGCATTGCGCGAGATAAGCGTTTCTCCACTGATACGGCGTATCTCCTGCAAAGCGCTTGAACACCGTGGTGAAATGAGCCTGAGTCTGGAAGCCGACGGCCAAGGCCACCTCGACAAGCGAAACTTCGCTCTGCTGGAGCAGTTCTTCGGCACGCTCGATTCGCCGTTTCAGCAGATATTGGTGCGGCCGCATACCCATCGCCGCGCGAAACTGCGCAGCAAAGTGCATCCGGCTCAGCCCGGCCACCCTGGCCAGATCCTGCAGCGGGATCTTTGCGGCCAGATGATCGTCCACATATTGCAGCACTCGTTTGAGCCGCCATTTTTGCAGCGACCTCACGTTTCGACCGGCGGGCTGCTCGGCAAGGGATTGATGGGGTCCGGCTTGCCCGCTGAATTGCCGCGTCAGGATGGCCAGGCGAAGCGCATCCGCATAGACTCCGGAGTAACGATCATGCGCGGCTTTCGCCGCCGCCAGAGCCTCGAAAAGGTGCTGGATGACCGGGTCGTTGCGATTCACCGCCGCGGTAGCATGCCCGGCATCCTCTGAATGACTGTCAAGACGCCTGGCGGAAACCCTGAAACAGGAAACGCCTTCAGGCGATCCGTCGGCATCCTGATCCTGGGCCGTGACGGCAAGGGCAACATCGAGATGCTTGAGAGACAGCGTGGTGATGTCTTCAGCAAGGCGGTCCGATTGCGATCTTTCGAGCCCGCCGTCATCGCGCCTTGGCAGGTCGATCGACCTCAGGTCAACGACATGATCTCGGGTGCTCAGCTCGTACGACATCCGCAGCGACATGGCCGACCTCCTTGTCCAATGGCATTTTCCGAAACAAGCTGGCCGAGCCATTCCGCGAGAGAGGAGCCTTCATCAGGCAAGCTCCTCGGTCTTCTCAGTCTCACTTGCCGTACGAGCAGGGTATTCCGGCGGCACAAACGCTCCATTCTACGCGCGGTTAGGCACCTAGATTATGGGTTTGGTTGCACCATACCTTGGTATGATAGCGCGCCATGTTGCGCAGGCGTCCAAGCGCCTTTCTGCTGGCGCTTCGCAATCCCTGTCGTTCGCGCAGGTGGCGCGCCGCGCTGGCGGATTGCTGCGGTAAGGTGACGCGCTGTCACCGGCGAGCAGATCAAGTATTGCCGGAGCGCGCATATCCGGCATCAACGCGCACAGGGTGACGACGATGTTCGATCGCGGTAGTCAAGCATAATTGGGTCCAAGAGTCCGCCGATGAGAAATACGGCCCTGCGGCTTTCCTCAGCCGTGCTCGCGCTTGCAGTTTTCCTCGTTGACGTCCTCACGCCATTGGAGGGGGCGATCGCCGTCCTGTATGTCGTTGCGATCCTGCTGGCCGCGGAGACATTCCGGCGTACTGATATCATCGTGGCTGCGGCGAGCTGCGTGGCGCTCACGATATCCGCCTATCTCCTCTCGCACGACTTGCATTCGCTTGCTTCGCCTGCCCTGCGCGCGCTCGTGAGCCTGGCGGCCATCGCCATCACGACGCTGCTTGCGCTTCAAAACCAGGCTGCGACGAACCATCTCGCGGAGAGCGAACGGCGGTATCGCCGGATGTTCGACGCCACCCGAATTGGCGTCGTCGAGGAAGACTGGACCGAGATCCGGACCGGGCTGAAGTCGCTCAACGTGAGCATGGCAGACCTGGGCGATCACCTCGCGCGGAATCCTGATTTCGTCCGCCAGGCGAGAACGCTCGCGAGAATCACCAACGTCAACCCTGCCCTGCGAAAGATGGTGGGCGCGGCCAGTTCTTCCGACTTCATCGAGAGCGTCGACAGGCTTCTGGGTGAGAGCGATCGGACTTTCCTCGGCGCATTGGTCGCCTTCGCACAGGGAAAGCCGTTCTATGAAGGGGAGACGGAGCTCGTCGGTCTCGACGGGCGCAGGGTCCCGGTGCTGTTCACCATCACGTTTCCGGCCAAGGACGATCGCAATGTGCTCGCCTTTGTCGTCGACATTAACGAACGCAAGCAGGCACAGGACGCGCTGCTTGTCGCTCAGGCAGAGCTCGCTCATGCCACGCGCGTCGCCACCCTTGGCGAACTGACGGCCTCGATCGCCCACGAGGTGAACCAGCCGCTGATGGCCGTCGTGACAAGCGGTGAAGCGGGCATGCGTTGGCTGCGCCGCGATGTCCCCAACCTGGAGGAAGTCGCGGCAGCGATCAGCCGGGTAGTGGCTGAAGGCCGTCGCGCCAGCGAGATCGTGACGCGCATCAGGGCTTTTCTCAAGAAGAAGCCGGCCCAGCAGGACATGCTGGAGATCGCGGAGGTCATCGAGGAAGCGGCGTTGCTCGTCGATCACGAACTGTCGAAGGACAATATCACCCTTGCAATCGAGACCGAGCCGGAACTGCCTCCGGTTCGAGGCGATCGAATCCAGATTCAGCAGGTCCTCGTCAATCTCATTGTCAACGCCGGCCAGGCGATGTCGAAACAAAACGGGCCTCGCATCGTTACGGTGCACGCCGGCCTCGCCGCGAACGGAAGCCTCGCCATAACGGTGAAGGACACCGGTCCCGGGATCGCGCCGCAGGACCTGCCGCGCCTGTTCGAACCATTTTTTTCGACAAAACACGGCGGAATGGGCATGGGACTTGCGATCTGCCGAACGACGGTGGAAGCTCACGGCGGCCAATTGTCGGCAGACAGCACGCCCGGTTCCGGCGCGACATTCCGCCTGACGCTGCCCACGCTCCAAGAGCACGCCTCGCAATGACACGACCTGTCGGCAATAGGCATCCTCCGGCCAATCCTCCCTCGAGGTCCATAGTCATCATCGTGGACGACGATGCGGCCGTTCGCAGCTCGCTCGACAGCCTGTTTCGCTCCGTCGGCCTCGAAACCCGGCTGTTTGGCTCGCCGGCGGAACTGCTCGCCGGAGCGCTGCCGGGCGGTCCCGGCTGCATCGTGTTGGACGTTCGGCTTCCCGGCGTGAGTGGCCTCGATCTGCAGGGCCAGTTGAGCCGGCAGGGCATCGACTTTCCGATCATATTCATGACCGGTCACGGGGACATTCCCATGTCGGTGCGGGCCATGAAAGCGGGCGCGGTGGATTTTCTCTCGAAGCCCTTTCGCGATCAGGACATGCTGGATGCCGTGACGGCGGCGCTCGATCGTGATGCGCAGCGCCTGGTCCAGGCCGCCGCGAAAGAAGGCCTTCGCGCCCAGTACGAGACGCTTTCGCCGCGCGAACGAGAGGTGATGGGGTATGTCACCGCCGGCTTGATGAACAAGCAGGTAGCCGGCCTCATCGGCCTCAGCGAGATTACCGTCAAGATCCATCGTGGAAATGTGATGCGCAAGATGGGCGCGAAGTCGCTCGCCGACCTCGTTCGCAAGGCGGAAGCCCTCGGGATTTCCCAAACCAGCGGCAAGACGGACCAAACCTGAGTATAGTTTCGGCGGGGCATCCAGGCGTTCATAACTGTCGGCGCATCAGGGGAATTTCCGGCCCCTCATGGAGCGCGGTGGGGAGGATGTTTGCTGATGGCCGATGCGCCCGTAGTTGCGATCGTCGACGACGACGAGGCGGTTCGCGCGTCTCTGTCGAGCCTCGTGCGGTCGCTTGGCTATGAGGCACGCACCTACGAGTCCGCCGGTGACTTTCTGCGGGAGCCAGGTGATGATCCGGCGTGCATGATCGCCGATATTCAGATGCCGCTCATGACCGGCGACGAATTGCAGGCAAGGCTGGTCGCAGCCGGCCGCAGCTTTCCCATCATTTTCATGACGGCCTTTCCAACGGAGCTTGTCCGCCAGCGTGTGATGACGGCCGGCGCGCATTGCTGTCTCGATAAGCCCTCCGGCCAGGATGAGATCATCCGTTGCCTGGAACAGGCGTTGGCAGGACACGCGTCAAAATAATCCGAGCCGCGCGGATAGACTTCCAGAATCGAAATCCAACCGGCGCATCCACGCACCCAACGTGCGTTCTCGCAAGGTGGTTGGTGGACCGGAAAGACCGGCCACCACACGCGTCTCATAGTCGACGATGAAAGATTGGCGCGGCTGGTGCATCGATGAACTATCTCAGCGACTTCAGTAAGGGCAGGACCGCAGCCCGGCGCTGCCGCGGGTGATGCGCCATGAACGCGAGCGCCCCGAGTGCTGCTAGCGAGCCTCACCCGATGGTGTTCGCGGGATTTCCAGTTGGTTCCTGGACATTCGCCGTACGGATCTGGCTGGCTGTCATGCTGGCGCTTTACGCGAGCTTCTGGCTCGAGCTCGACGCCCCCTCTTCGGCCGCAATCACGGTCGCGATTCTGGCCCTCCCCACCCGCGGTCAGGGTTTGGAAAAAGCCGCTTTCCGGGTGTTCGGGACAGTCATAGGCGTCGCTGCATCGATCGCCATCGCCGGCCTTTTTTCCCAGACCGGCAGCCTCATCCTGGCCGTCTTCAGCGCCTGGGTGGGGCTCTGCGTCTACGCGGCAGGAATGCTCGACGGCAACCGGGCCTACGCCGCGGCGCTTTGCTGCATTACCGTCGGCCTGATCGCCGTGCAGCAGATCGACAGTCCCCTGCAAGTGTTCACAACGGGCGTGGCACGTGGGGCCGCGATTGCCATCGGCGTTTTCGCGACCGGGCTGGTCAACGACGTTCTGGCCGTGCCGGACTACCATCCGGTTCTTTTCAACCGTCTTGAAGCGCTGCGTGAGCAGGTCGTGAACTATGCCGAGAACGTTGTTCGCGGCGAAACGACGTCCCCCGCCGTGGCAGGAGGCCTGATACGCGACATCGCGGCGCTGCGTCCGGAGGTCGCCAGCCTTGCCACGGAATCGAGCAGCGGAAACGCCAGAAGCGCCGCGGCACGTGCCGCGATGGTCGACCTCGTCAGCGAGTTGTTTTTGGCGCGGGCGCTGGGAGCGCTGCCGATCGTCACCTCTTTGGCCATGCGCGCGCAGATCACATCGGAACTCCGCGGGAAACCGCGCACGGTGCCGTTTGCTTCGGACTCCAGCACTCAGGATGACGGTTCATCTGGCCTGTTGGCGGTATGCCTCGCCTGGCTCCGGGAAGAGCTCTTGCGAAAGAATAGCGACGTACGCGGACACCTCGAAGCCATGCGGGCCGGAATGCATCCTGCCCGCGAATGGCGCGCGCCCCTGTATCGTTCGCATCGGATCGCGGCCGCGACCGGCCTGAGAACGGCGATTCATTTTGCGCTGGCATCGATCTTCTTCGTCGTAACGGGATGGCCGGCAACAGAAGTCTGCCTGACGCTTGTTTCGGTCCTGATCGGGCTTAGCTCCATAGCACCCAACGCACGCCTGACCATGACGCTTGCGGTCCTTGCCACGCCCATGGCATGCCTGCTGGCGGGTATTCTCAAATATTTCGTTCTCGACACGGTATCCGCATTTCAGTTGCTGGCGATTGGCCTGGCGCCGTTCGTCATCGCCTTGGCACTCCTGATTACACTGCCGAACCCGATCTATTCATCGCTTGGCCGGCTCACCCTCGTGTTCATGCTTGCCGTCCTCGCCCCGACCAACCCGCAGACCTACGACCCAACGACTTTTTTGGTAACGTGCCTTTTTGTCTGCCTTGCGGCCATCCTCACCTTCGCGGCGCAGCTCCTGTTCCCTCCCCTTTCGAACGATCGTCGTCTTCGCCAACTGCTGAGGGAGACCCGGCACGACCTGAGCCATCCCAACGTTCAACGACATCGGAGTCTTGCGCCCGAAGAAGCCACGTTTCGCGATGCGGCCCGGGTTGAGCTGATCGTAGCGGCAAGCAGCGCCGTTCCCTCCAACGCTCTTGCCGTTGACGAAGCCATGCGCTGCTTCGACCAGGCCGCGACGCTTCGACTGTGCGGCGCAGTGCTGGACAGCCTGGTGAGCGGCCGGCTGGCGGACGCTGCGCTTGCCGCACGAACATCCCTCGCCCAACGGGACACAACAGCCATGCTGGCTGCTGCCAAAGCATTGCGCGAGACCGCTTTACCACGCGACGAGCATCCAGCCTCGGCTTGCGCAGCCCTCGTTCTGGCGAGTGTCATGTTCGGTCCGGCACGGTCCGCGGCCGCATCAGTCGGACAAGGTCGCCCATGACCCATACATATCGAGAACTCGTCCTTGGCGGGGTTCTGGTTGCACCCATCGTTTCGTATGCGGCGGTCGCGCTTCTCCTGTTCCTGTTGCTGCGCCCCGTTCTGAACGCCGTGGGATTTTCGCGATTTTTCAGCAGTCCGCAGCTCGCAGAGCTCAGCCTTTTCGTGACGATCTTCGGGCTGCTCACGCTGCTTTCCTAGGGACCAATCATGGAAGCTTCGCTGCCTCGGGATCAAATCATCGGACCTCGTCTTCGCGCGATCGGCAAACACCTGTCGACGCTCGCATTGGCGCTCGTCGCCGTCCTGATCTCGCTTGTCACGTGGCAGCATTATGTGACCGCGCCCTGGACGCGGAACGGCACCGTCCGCGTCCAGGTCGCAAATGTCGCGCCCCAGATATCGGGAAAGATCGTCGAACTGCGCGTGGCCGACAATCAATTCGTCCACAAGGGCGATGTGCTCTATGTCATCGATCCCTTTGACTTTGAAATCGCCGTCCGCATCGGCAAGACGACGGTCGACCAGCGCGCCGCAGATTTGGAGGTCAAGCAGGCCGAGAACACACGACGTCAGCATTTGTCCAACCTCGCCACGACCCCTGAGGAGCAGCAGATCTTTGCCGGCAACGCGGTGCAGGCCAAAGCCGCTTACGAGGCGGCGGGTCACCAGCTCGCGCAGGCGGAGTTGAACCTGAAGCGGACCAGTGTGGTCAGCCCGGTCAACGGCTATGTCACCAACCTGCTGCTGCGAGTTGGTGATTATGCGGTCACCGGCGTCAGCAATATCTCCGTGATTGATTCAGACAGTTTCTGGATCGACGGCTATTTCGAGGAGACGAAGATGGCAGGCGTGTGTGTTGACGATCGCGCCGAGGCGCAGCTGATGGGCTACTCCCGGCCCATTCTTGGGCATGTAAGAACAGTTACCCGCGGCGTGAGCGTATCGAACGCAGCTGCGGGCACCCAAGGATTGCCGAATGTCGACCCCATTTATACCTGGGTACGGCTCGCACAGCGCGTGCCAGTCCGCATTGCCATCGACGAGGTACCCGCAGGCGTGCCGCTCGTTTCCGGCATGACGGCGACGGTCACGATTCGGCCGCCTGCCGCAAGCCTTCAGCAAAGCTGGTTCGGTCGCGCACGCGCCAGTGTCGTGAATCCGATATCCGATCTGTTCGGCGATGGGCCCTCGCCACGGCCGGATTGCTTGCAAGCGAATTTACGGCCGCCCAAAACAGAGACGCTTCCTGTGTCAAAGGAGCCCGCACTCCCCTCGCCGGAGAAAGTCGAGCCCGGCCTCGCGCCCGGGCTGGACGCGTCTCCGCGCAATCGGTGATCCAAGCGGGTGGCACGCCGTCCCACAGCAAGTCAGCGCGCCCCTTTTCCAATGCCGTATTCCCCGAGGTCATTTTTTGTCCGGGGAAATACGGGCTTTTCGGGAAAATTCGTGCATTTTGGAAATCTGCCCAAAGGGGCGGAAATACCGCTCCACGAGGCAAGCGCAATCTCTGCCCGGTTCTTCGATCCATGGCGATCAAGACGATATTCCGGTGGCGTCATTATGCCCGCGACCGGTGGCTGGGGAAAGTCGCGGTTAGGTAGGGAAATGCGCAAAATCATCATCGTCACGGGCGCAGCAAATGGCATTGGAGGCGCAACTTGCAGGGAATTGGCGCTCGCAGGTCATACGGTATACGTATCGATGCGCGAAACGAAGGGTCGCAACTCTCATAGAGTGCAGGACGTCGGAGAATTTGCCAAGCAGCGCGACGTCGACATGCGCGCCATCGAACTCGACGTCTCCTCTCAGCAATCGGTCAATTCGGCGATCGAAACGATCATCGCGGAGAATGGCCGGCTTGATGTCGTGATCCACAACGCGGCGCAAATCGTTTACGGGCCCACGGAGGCATTCACCTCGGAGCAGCTCACGGAACTCTACGACGTGAATATCCTGAGCACGCAGCGGATCAATCGCGCGGCGTTGCCCCAGCTGCGCAAGCAGGGGCAAGGCCTGCTGATCTGGATTTCATCGAGCAGCGCGCGCGGAAGCTCGGTGCCCTTTCTGGGCGCGTACGCCTCGTCCAAAGCCGCCCTGGACGCCCTTGCGCTTGGCTATGCCGCCGAGCTCGCGCGTTGGGGCATCGAAACCACGATTGTTGTTCCCGGCGCGTTGGGACCCGGCCACTATATTCGCTCCGGGAGGCCCCAGGACACCATCAGGGCGGAGGAATATGCGGATGGACCGACCGCCGACATCAGCGAGATCGCGCTCGACGGACTGGCCCATCTTTCTCCGCAAGACCCCGATCCGCTGGACGTCGCGAACGCGATCGCGAAAGTCATAGAGACGCCGTTCGGCCAGCGTCCTCTGCGGATTCACTTCGATCCCGACGACGACGGAGCGGCAATCGTTGACGGGGTCGCCGACCGCGCCCGGGCGGAGCTGCTTCGACGGATCGGTCTGGCGGACCTGCTCAAGCCGGCCGTGATCAAATGAAACGCCGGTGCTGGGTTGCGCATTGCAACATTTTACACTCGCCTTAACACCGCAATCGGCCTGCGGATAATCGGGCAACCCATTAAAAGCAAAGGAAAAATAGAACGGCGACCAGCCGACGCCGCCGCAAGATAATCTTGCAAAACTTAACAGGCTCTAAGCATCGATAACGAGCTTTGCGCCGCGACATAAGTATCCTCTGGGCATCGCCAATGTTGAATTCGCGGGTTCGTCAACCGCCAAGGACAGCGAACCCAGAAAGGACGAACGATGCTTACCGACACGCAAGCGGGCCTCGCTTGGGTCAGTCTTCAAGCCGGTTCGGAGGATCAGGAAGCCCCCCGTGAAGCGCAGCCGCTTCATCGGGAGCGGAAATGGCGCCAGCTCGAGCACAGGGTCGGCGGCGCGATCGAGGATATCACGTTCTCGCGATGGACGGATCCTGGGAATACCTTCCGGCACGAGGAAGCGACAACGCCCGCCGATCGATATTTCGTCGGCATCGCCCTGAAGGCCACGCGCCTGCGATTGACCAGGGCACGCAAAACCATCTTCGAAGGCGTCATGCCGGCGGGTTCCCTGTATGTGAGCGCTCCCTCGCAGCAACTCAGCGCCCGGTTCGAAGCCCCGTTCGACTTCCTGCACTTCCATATTTCCGCCGACTATTTCCCGGTGCAGCGATCGACGACCCAATTCATCTCGGCCGAAGATCTGAACGATCTCGTTCTGTTGCGAAATTCGTTTGCCGAGCAGCTTGCAAAGGCGCTGATAGAGAACGGAGATACGGCCGACCGGAAGTTTGCGCGTTGCATCGGACAAACCCTGGCGATGCATGTTGCGCGGCTCGAATGCCCGCAAACCAAAGTAAATGCATTGCCGAAGTGGCGTCTCAGGCGTGTGGAGGAATACGTCAAAGCGAACTTCGAGCGCTGCATCAGCCTTTCCGACCTCGCCAAGGTCGCAGGCCTCTCACGAATGCACTTTGCGGCGCAGTTCCGGACTGCGACGGGGTATCGGCCGCGCGAATACCTGCTGCATCAGCGCATCGAACACGCGAAGTCGTTGTTGTCGAGCACCGAAACACCGCTTGCAGAGATCGCGTTGGTCGTCGGCTTCTGTACGCAGGCGCATTTTTCGACGGTCTTCAAGCGGATCACGGGCGAAACGCCCGCACGCTGGCGATGCGCTTGCAAGAACGAATTGCCGACCATGCTGAATGCGCCTTCAAGATCGGCGTTCAACGGACAAGCCATGGAGCTGCGTCGTGTAGCGTGACCAGTTCATGCAAATTCGGAAAGAACCGGCTCGCACGAAATACTTCGCCTGCTTGTTCTGTGATGCTGCATCTGTAAGTACCTCGGACCATCGACTTCGGCTCGCAGCCTTCCCTCCCCGGCAAAACGAGCCCTTGGGCCGTCCTCGTTCCCCGACGAAGGACGGCCCCGCTCTTTTGCTCCCGGCGGTCATCAACATCACCCGGCCTCCACCGAATGAGCACAGCTCCTCTGTTCCTTACCTGCGATTAGCCACCGGCGTGACGCGCCAGCCACAAACGCGCGCCCTCAAGTGTCTTGAAATCCTCCAGCGATCGTGTCGGCACGTCGCGGTAGGCGCCCGCCACCATCTTGCTCAGGGCACGGCCTGGCCCCAGCTCAAGAAACGCCGTGGCACCAGCCTCCATGCAGCCCTGGAGGCAGCTCGCCCATTGCACGGTTTGAGAGATCTGGGCCGCCAGCTTGTCGAGACCGACATCGACACGGATGACCGGAGAGCCATCGACGCCGCTCAGGACCCGCGGGCCGGCCGTCGGGGATATTCTGACGGAAACCTCCCGCAAACTCTCCCGAAACTTCGCGGAGGCAGTGGCCAGCCGCCTCGTGTGGGAGGCAACCTCCACCGGCAACTCGATCGCCTTGGCCGCGTTCATGGCCTTCGCTGCATTGGCGATCGCTTGCAGCGCGGTGCGGCCGCCGCCGAGGACGAAGGCATCGCCCGGATTGACGATGGCGACCGCGGCCTCGTAGCGCTCGCACAGGCGATCGACGTTGACCCGGGAAAGTCCGCGAACAAACAGCAGCCCGTCACCGGGCAGCGAGGCGGCGTCCATGGCTTCCGCGCGGCGCGCAACGAGATCGAGCGTGTCGGTCGCGTCGAACAGACGTGCTACTCCCCAGGCCGCCACCTCGCCCACGCTGTAGCCGGCGACAATGATGCGACCCTGCATCGATTCCCTCAGCGCCACCGCGGCAGCCAGCGCCTGGATCGTGCAAAGGATCTGGCCGGCACGATCGCGATGGATGGCCTGGCTTGTTTCAGTCCGGACGTAATCCCGCGGATCGCGGCCACCCAGTAGCGTTGCTGCGTATGAAAACAGGCTCGAGGCTTCCGGCGCCTCGCCCGTCAAGGCGAACATGTCCGGATTTTGCCATCCCTGTCCGGGGCACAGGATCGCAAGCGTCATGCACGACGCCTAGCTGGGGAACAGCACGGCAATGGCGACTGCCATCGTCAGGATGCTGAACACGGTGCTCGCGGTCACCATGGATCCCGCGGTCGCGGAGTCCAGCCGATAGTTCACGGCAAAGAGGATGCCGAAGAAGCCCGACGGCGCGGCGGCGAGCAGGATGGCCGTCTTCGCTACCTCGGGAGCCACCGGGAGGACGTAGACGACCGCGACGGCCAATAGCGGCCGAATGACATCCGACGCCGCAGTCGCGCCAACAACCTTCCAGTCCAGTTCAAAGGACTGGGCCGACAGGACCAGGCCGGTCAGAAACAACGCGACGCCGGCGGCGGCATCTCCGATCAAGGAGAGGCACGCATGGGCGAGCGCGTCGAGCTTCAAATCGGACAATGAAAGCAGGATGCCGAGCGCTGGCGCCAAAACCACGGGCTTGGTGAGCGCACGCCGGACCGCGGTCAGAATCTGGATCAATGGCCTTTCGCTCGCGCCGTGCGCCTTGGCAGCGCTCATTTCAACGATGATCAGGGTAAGCGGACTGATGAGGATGGAACCGGCGGCCAGCGCGACGGCAACGGGGACCGTCCCGGCAGGCCCCAACACGGAAGACACGATCGGCAGACCGACGCCGGCGAGATTAGGAAAGCCAATCGTCAGCGCCTGCAGCGACGCATCCGCCCTGGTCACGCTGGTACAGGCTCGTATCGCCGCGTACCATGCAACATAAAGCAGCAGCATCGTCAGGCCGAATACGAGAAACAGCGGGGCTTGCTCGAGCATCTCGTGGCGCGAAGCCGACGCCGTGGCGGCGAACAGCGACGCCGGCAGCGCAAAATCCATGACGAGTGCATTCAGGCCGTCGACCTGATGATTGTCGACGACACGAAATCTTCCGGCGGCATATCCGAGCAGCAAGACGAAAAAGACCGGCGCCAGCGCCATAAGGATCGGATTGGACATCATGGAAGTGCCCCTTCATGGGCTTCGACGAACAATGTCATGGCCAGGAGATCCGCCGATCCGCCCGGACTGAGACGCCGGGCGATGAAGCTCTTGTGCACCGATCGCGCGCGCGTTCGCCAATCCGGCTTTCGGACACCGCCCTCATCGAGAAATCGCCTCGTCGCGCCGCGTGCAAAACGAAGCCCATCAAGACCGCCTCGATGCAGCAGATTGGTGTCTTCGACGCAGGCGATGAGGGCAAAGCACGCCTCGACGCGTGCGGCTTCCGCGTCGGCGGGCGCAGCAAGCGCGCCTCTTCGCAAGGCCGGCAAACCGATCTGGTAGACGCTGGGAAATCCTCTCGCCGCCTCGGCACGCGCGCCGCCGGCAGCGAAACGGCGGCGAGCGGCGCTGCCATGGCTATGCAACAGCACGGGTCCGTCGAGTATGCTGCTGCCCCAGAGCCGCGAGACAACGGCTCCCAGCGACAGCGCCGGATCGACCCGGCCGCCGGCCCTGGCGCCGGCAGCCGCGCACAGCAAGCCGAGACCGAAAATGGCACCACGATGCGTGTTGACGCCCGAGGTCGCCGCCAGCATGGCCGCTTCGGCCTCCAGACCAATGATCCTCAACCGCCCCATTCCGCAGCCGCGCGCGCCCGCCTCTGCGAGAAGCCCAAGATGAGGCCTGATGGCCGCTGCACTCCTGCGAAACGTGCCCGCGTTCATGTCGTGGTGACTGCCGCGGTCGATATGGCTCACGAGCCCTGGCTTCGGCCAGGTTTCCAGTTCCATGAGAAGACAATGAACAGCGCTGTCCCCGATCGCGCCGGCATCGTCCGGTGCCTGCGCCTCAGGCGAAAACGCCCGCTGCGCGGCTCGTGCCAACGCGGCGATCATGACGTCGTCTTTCCGGAAGCAAAAAGCTCCTTGTCGAGCAAGCCGACGCCGTCAATGCTCTTGACCAGCACCTCGCCTGCGCCCGCGTGAAACTCGCGCCAGTTCACGGCGGCGCCGTCTTCACGCATCAATTCGCCATCGAGCCGCATGGGGGCAACGGCCTCGATCTCAGCGATACCTGCAGCGAGGCCATCGAGATCGGTATCACGATGGACGTCCAGCAGCAGGTCGAGGTCGGAGCGGTCGGAGAGATAATCCAGCCCGGTCAGGGTCTGCCACGCCAGACTTCCGAACACCCTGGCTTGCACCGAATGCCAGAAGGCAAGTTCATTCAAGCGATCGAGCGTCGGCCACCACGCACGCGGTGCCGATATTTTAGCGGAGCTCAGCAAGGGCGGTCGGGCGATCGCACTGATGTCGTGCGGCTGCAGGAGAAAGGAGAGCCGGCGTTTGCCGGAGGAAGGCGGCAATGGCAGCCCCAATGCGATCCCTCCTGTTTCGCCCGGCATTGCGCGCCGCCGGATTGTCGGCCAACCCTCCTCGGGCCAGCGCGCGGCCAGCGGATCGACGGCCAGATCGTCGCGCGTCGCGAGCAAGGCGCGCCAGCTATTGCGGCTGACAAAGACCAGGTCGTGACGACCCGCCTGTCTATTGAGTCTGAAGGGCGAGTTCACGAACGCGCTCCGCGATATCGGCTGCTTTCATTCGGCCGCCGCGTTCCTTGCCCAGCGCATCACGCCGGTCACGCACATCCGGCATGCTGTCAAGCAGCGCTTCCAATTGGTCAGCAAGTGAGCCGGCGTCGTTCCAGGTAAGGTGAACGGCGCCCATCTGGGCCAGGTTCGACAGGCCGGGGGCGAACACAGGAGTAGACTTGGCCTTCTCCTGCAACGCCTCGATCGACAGCTTCGTGACCCTTGCCATGGAAGGCAGATCCATCACCGCGGGATCAGCGCCCGGCAGTCCTATCAGCACCCGGGTCGCCAGCCCGGTCGCAAGCAGCGCGCCCGCGGCCGAGTGACCGTACAGAAGACCGATGGTCGGCCGGCCATGCATATCAGCGTAGATGAGCGACTTGGCGAGATGAGCGAGGTATTCGTTGAGACCAAGCATTTCATCGCGCTTGCTCATGCGCTGGCTGTCGCTGTCAACGAGGACCAGGATCGGACCGCTTTCGCGTGCAATGGAATCCAGCACGTGACCGGAGAGCCGGATGGCCTCGTCCACGCCGATGGCGGTCCGGTTCGCGACGCCGACGACAAGTGCGGTAAGCCCGGATCGCAAGGTGGCTGAACCAGAAATAACGCCATTATCGTTCTTCACGTCGTGGCCGCCGGGAAACAGCGAGGCAAGGATGTCATCGAGCGTCACGGCTGGTCCTCCCGATTCGGCTGGCGAGCGAGATGAACTGGTCTGCGGGCAAATCCGGGACCTGCTCGGCGTGCGCGATGCCTTCAGCGGCCCAGATATCGACGGCATCCTCGCAGGTGCCGAAGTTTCGTAGCCGATCCGCAAGACGCACCTGCTCGGCCTTCAGCTTGTCGAGGGCGAACGCGCCGACCAGACCAAGCAGCTCCAGCGCGGCATCGCGAAAGCCCTGCACCGTGTCGTCGGTGAAGACATCAGCTGCGCCGAGAAGTCGCCGGTTCTTGCCGCCCATGGTGCGCCAGACCAGGGCGCGGTCACGGGAGTCGAACTCCTCGACGCCGCGATTGGTCTCGATCACCTCGGGGCCGGACACCGCAATGCGGCCCTGCTCGGACACCGCCAGCGCCGAACAGCAACCAGCAATCAATCCGCCGCCGCCGTAGCATCCGGAGCGTCCGCCGATCAGGCCGACGATCTTGACGCCCGCACTACGCGCCTCGATCACGGCACGCATGATCTCGGCAATCGCGAGTTCGCCGGCATTGGCCTCCTGCAGCCTAACGCCGCCGGTATCGAACAGGATCAGCACCGGAATCGACTTGATGTCCCGCGCGGCGCGCAACAGGCCAATCAGCTTGGCGCCATGCACCTCGCCGAAGGCACCGCCCATGAAGCGTCCCTCCTGTGCGGCGACGAACACGGGCGAGCCGTCCAGGCGGCCGCGTCCGACAACGATGCCGTCATCGAATTGCTCCGGAAGGTCGAAGATCCCAAGATGCGGGCTGACTTCACGCATCTCCGGCCCGATGAATTCGACAAAGCTCCCGGCATCGAGCAGCAGCTCGACCCGCGTTCGCGCCGATGCTTCGTAGAAGCTCGTCGTCCGCGTTCGCTCCGCCTGCGATTGAAGTGGTTGCTTGAGCAGAGCGGTCATTGGCCGTCCTCCTCGATCAACCGCACCGCCTGCGCCAGCCGAAGCGAAACGGTATCCGGGCGCGCGCCACCGTCGTTGATGGAGAATCTGAGGCCGCCCGGTGAATAGCGCTCGACAAAATCCGAAACGACGGCAGTCCACACTGCGCCGAAGCCGACGGCAGCAGTCTTGATCTCCAGCCGGCATTCGGCGCCGGGAAGGACACGCTCCACCAGCACTTCCAGATTGCCGGAAGCCACCACGCCGATGATCGCCGATTGCCTGGTGCCGCCGGCACGCCCTCGTGCCACGTGCTGAAAGTTGAGATCTTCCATCGCGATTCTCCCCTCACCAGTTGCGGAATTTCGAGGGCGGCGCGTAGAGCCCGCCCGACCAGCGCACGAGATCCTTGATCGAGCGCGCCGCCAGCATGCTGCGGTCCGCATCAAGCGGGTTGATGCCGAGGTCTTCGGGCCTGAGGATCACGCGGCGCTCACGCAGGCGAGCGACCATGTTTCGATCCCGTCCGCGTCCGACCTCGGTGTAGCCGGCCACGCCGCGGATGGCCTGTTCACGCTCATCATCGCTGCGGCAGAGCAGAAGGTTCGCGACCCCCTCCTCCGTGACGATGTGGGTGACGTCGTCGCCGTAGATCATGATCGGCGCCAGATCGAGGTTCAGTTTTTCGGCGAGCGTGAGCGCATCGAGCTTCTCGACGAACAATGGGACGTTCTTGTCGCCAAAGGTCTCGCCGATCTGCACCACCAGCTTGCGGCCGCGGCGCAGGAACGCCGATTTGTCGGGATCGGCTTCCGCGCCGGCTTTCAGCCAGGGCGCACTCGGATGGCGCCGCCCGCGGGCATCGGCGCCCATGTTCGGAGCGCCGCCGAAGCCCGCGATGCGGGAGGTGGTGACGGTCGACGAATTTCCCTGCAGGTCGATCTGCAGCGTCGAGCCGATGAACATATCGCAGGCATAGAGGCCGGCGGTCTGACAGAAGGCGCGATTGGAACGCAGCGAGCCGTCCGGCCCGGTGAAGTAGATGTCCGACCGGGCGCGAATGTAATCATCCATGCCGACCTCGGAGCCGAAAGAATGGATTTGCTGCACCCAGCCGGACTCGATCGCGGGGATCAAAGCGGGATGGGGATTGAGCGCGAAGTGACTCGCGATCTTTCCTCTCAGGCCGAGCTTCTCGCCATAGGTCGGCAACAGCAGTTCGATCGCGGCCGTGCTGAACCCGATTCCATGGTTGAGGCGCTGCACGCCATAGGGCGCATAGATGCCCTTGATCGCGAGCATTGCGGTCAGGATCTGCCCTTCGGTGATGGCGGCAGGATCTCGCGTAAACAGCGGCTCGACAAAGAAGGGCTTGTCCGACTTGATGATGAAATGCACGCGGTCGGCCGGAATGTCGACCCGCGGCACATTCTCGACGATGTCGTTGACCTGGGCGATCACGACACCGTCCTTGAACGCCGTCGCCTCAACGACGGTCGGCGTGTCCTCGGTGTTGGGCCCGGTATAGAGATTTCCTTCGCGGTCGGCACTCACCGCGGCAATCAGCGCAACGTGCGGCGTGAGGTCGATGAAGTAGCGGGCGAAGAGCTCGAGATAGGTATGCACCGCTCCGAGTTCGATCTTGCCGCCAAAAAGCATCTGCGCGATGCGTGCCGACTGCGGACCGGAATAGGCGTAATCCAGCTTCTTTGCCACGCCGCGGTCGAACAGGTCCAGATGTTCCGGCAGCACGACACCCGACTGCACCATGTGCAGGTCTTTCACCTTCGCGAGGTCGACAGCCAGCAGTGCGCTTGATAGCAGGTCCGCCTGTTTCTGATTGTCGCCTTCCAGGCAAACGCGATCGCCCGGCCGGATGACGGCCTCCATCAGACGCGTCGCGTCGTGCGCTTCCACGATCTTGCCGCGCGCCAGCCTTGAACCGGCTTCAAGGCGAGCGTCGCGCACTGCGCGCTGGCGCTGCCACGTCGTCACCGTCCGGCCCGTCGTCTCAGCATTTCTGGACACCAACATGTGGAATCATCCTAATCTGGCCGATGGGTGTCCTGGCGAAACTCCCCGTTGGGCGTTCCGCCAGACTCTTTTGCGGACATATCTTTTGCAGCGCGCTAGTTTTGACCGCGGGCGGCGTAGATTTCAGCCTTTCGGGCGGCTTCCGTGATCACGGCAGCGACCTCCTTTGGACGAGCTTCGAACACGTCGTGGCCGACGCCCTCGATGACGGTCGTGTGGCTCTTGGCACGCTCGTAGTACCAGCGCTCGAGATCGGGATTGATGATCTGGTCGTTGGCCGCGACGATGCCCCAGCTCGGCTTTGTCTTCCATGCGGCTGCGGTCAGCGGTGTGTTGAACACCTGCGCTGCGGCCAGAACCTGGGATCGCGATTCGAACTCCGCCTGCGCGCGCGGCAGATTGGGGGCGAACAATTTGGGGAATTCGACCGGGTTGAGATAGGTGAATTTGTCCGGCGTCACCTTGATGGCGCCTTCGGTCTTCGCGAGCACGCTCGGCGTCTTCTTGCCGAGTGCGCCCTCGTCTTCTCCGACATCGGGAGCGTGCGCCGCGACGTAGACTAGCCCAACGACGTTCGCGTGGACGCCGGCTTCAGTGATGATCGAGCCGCCGTAGCTATGCCCGACAAGGAGTGTAGGGCCATCCTGGAGATCCAGAATGCGCTTCGCCGCGGTCACATCGTCGGCAAACGACGTCTCGGGCTCCTGCACCATGCTGACATGGAAGCCTTCCTTGGTGAGGATGTCGTACACCGGCTTCCAGCCGGACGCATCGACCCAGGCGCCGTGCACCAGCACGATGTTCTTCAGGGGTTCCGCGTTCGCGGGGACCATCGTCGAGACAAGAGAGAGCGTGGCCGCGAAGGCCAGGCAGGCTTTGATGTGCTTCATGTCAAATCACTCCGGGGTTTGGGTGGTACCACCGTAGCTTGAGAGTTCGCCAACGTATTTCCTCGAGCAGAGATACTTTCCAATTTGCACGCTATCGTTGCTGCTGAAGTTCACTCACCGGCTTGGGCGAAGACGAGGCACAAACGTTCGTTCGCGAAAGACGGCCGGCATTGTGTCTGTCATTCAACAGGGAGATTCCGATGTTGGCTCAAATCTGTTCGGAAGGGATTTGCGATGACAACCACAATGAAATGCAGTCTCGCTATCCTCGCCATGCTGTGTGCGACCTCTCCGACCTATGCGGGTCCTTGCGCACCGTCGATTGTGCGTGTTCAGGCCATGGTCGATGCGGCCATCGAGAAGCGTGCAGGCTCGGATCGCTGGAAGCCCGAGAGTCTTGCCGCAACGCGCAACTATCAGCCGACCCCTCGTTCGCTGGCGGCAACGGAGGGTTACCATGGGCAGGATCTCGAAGTAGCGCTCGATTCACTCGACCGCGCGCGTGCCGCCGACCGCGTAGGTAACATCGCCGTTTGCAAACAGGCGCTTGCCTCCGCGAGGACCATCGTGCGGGCACAACGCCACTGAGCGATCGTGCCGCCAGACAGCAGGACGTGCGTTCCGGAAATACCGCACTTCGCGTAGCGATCTATTTTCGATGAGAGCAAAAATTATCGGAGCGCGATTCATGCGCAAGCAGATCTCTTCGAGAGGCCGAGAGGCGCAACAGTGCACGCCACGCCGGATTGGCTGGATGATCCTGTCTGCGTCGCTGGTAACCGGTATCGCGTTGCTGCAGCCTGATCCGGCTTTCGCTCAAGCTTCTGTCTCGCCAAACATGCAACCGTCGCTCGGTGTCGGCGCGACATCACCGTTCAATTCGGGATCCGGCCAGCGGGCGGGAATTCCGCTGGGTTCCACCGAAATTGCGACACCCGGGATCGCTCCGGTCATCCCCTCGCCAAACATGGGCGCGGGGGCCTGCACCGACCTGGGCAATGCCCGATCCTCCAGCGCCCTGTTCGATGGCGGCGGCCTCTCGGGAAGCAGTTCACTCTCCTGCGCCGGCAGCGGTAATGCACCTCCTTCCGCGTCCTCGCCGTCGGCCGGACGGGTCGGGATTCCCCTGGGCGCGACCGAACTCGGCAACGCCGGCGCCAGCCCGCTTTCAGCGGTGCCCGGCCCCAATCAGTCGGGAAGCACGATTGCGGCTCCAGCTGACAGCACGCAACCAAATACCAACGCCAGCCTCCCCGGAGCAGGTCCATGAAACGAAGCATCATCATCGGCGCCGTCGCCTTGGCCGCCGTCGTCGCGGGCGGCAGCTTTTGGTATTTCGAAAGGCGATCGCAAGCCGCTGAGCCGGTGCCGCCGCCGGCCGCAGTCCCCGTCGTAGCAACCACCGTCAGCAGCAAGGATGTCCCGATCTACCTGCGCGGCATTGGCACGGTGATCGCCTACAACACCGATGTCGTGCGCAGCCAGATACAGGGGCAGCTCACTCAGATCACCTTCACCGAAGGACAGACCGTCAAGGCGGGCGACCTGCTCGCACAGATCGATCCGCGCCCCTATCAGGCCGAGATCGAGCAGCAGACCGCCAACCGCGACCGCGACAACGCCCAGCTCATGAACGCGCAGGCCAACCTTTCCCGCTACACACAGCTCGGCGACAAGGGATATGCAACGCCGCAATTGGTCGAGACGCAGAAGGCCCAGGTGGCGCAGCTGGAGGCCGCCGTAAAGGCGGATCAGGCGCTGATAGACCAGGCCAAGGTCCAGCTCAGCTATACCCGCCTGACCTCGGCCATCCCCGGCATCACCGGCGTCAGACAGATCGACGTCGGCAACATCATTCATCCGACCGATCCGAACGGCCTTGTCGTCGTCACCCAGATCGAGCCAATCTCGCTGATCTTCACTCTTCCGCAAACGGACCTGCCGCGGATCCAGGAGCAGATGGCGAAGGGACCGCTGAAGGTCATCGCCTACAGCCAGGACAACAAGATCAAGCTCGACGAAGGCAAGCTGTTGCTGGTCAACAACGAGATCGCCCAGGCAACCGGCACTGTCCAGCTCAAGGCCGAATTTCCAAACCAACAGCATCGGCTATGGCCGGGACAACTGGTCAATGCCCGCCTGCTGCTGGAAACACGGAAGGACGGTCTGACCGTCGCCGGATCAGCGATCCAGCAAGGGCAAAACGGGGCTTACGTCTATGTGGTGGCACCGGACAAAACGGTCGACCTGCGTCCTGTCAAGGTCGGCCAGATCACCGAAGGACAGGCCCTGATCGATCAGGGCCTGAAAGCCGGTGAGGTCGTCGTGGTCGACGGCCAGTACCGGCTCAAGGTGGGAAGCCGTGTCCAGGAGCTGCATGGCAAGGCCGCGCGCGAGGCCGATCTCCAGAGCTCCGTGCAGGACGCCATCCCATGAATCTGTCCGCGCCATTCATTCTACGGCCGATTGCCACCAGCCTGCTGATGGCCGGCCTGTTGTTGTGCGGTCTTGCGACGTATCCGCTGTTGCCGGTCGGCGCGTTGCCGAACGTCAACTACCCGACCATCCAGATCTCGGCACAATTGCCCGGCGCCGATCCACAGACCATCGCCTCTTCGGTCGCCACGCCACTCGAACAGCAATTGAGCCAGATTCCCGGCGTCACGCAGCTCACCTCCGCGAGTGCGCTGGGCGTGGCCCAGCTCAGCATTCAGTTCGAGCTGTCGCGCACGGTCGACAGCGCGGCGGTCGATGTGCTCTCGGCGATCAATGCCGCCAGCCCGTATCTGCCGCCCAACATCCCCTACCCGCCGACGATCAAGAAAGTGAATCCAGCCGAGACGCCGATCATGCTGATCGCGCTGACCTCCGAATCCCTTCCGATGACCACCGTCGACGCCTACGCCGAGAACATCCTTCTTCCCAAGATCTCGCAGATCCCCGGGGTCGGCCTGGTCGGGATCGGCGGTCAGCAGAAGCCCGCCATTCGCATCCAGGTCAACCCGCAGGCGCTTGCCGCGCGGGGAATCAGCCTTGAGGATGTCCGCGGCGTCATCGCCGGCGCCAACGTCGATCTGCCGAAGGGGACGCTCAACAGCCCGCGCGTCACCTACACGCTGAACACCAACGACCAGCTCCTGAAGCCTTCTGCTTACGATGCCCTCATCATCGCCTATCGCAACGGCTCACCGGTGCGGTTGCGCGATATCGGCACGGCGATCGAAGCTCCGGAGAACGACCTGCTGGCAGGCTGGTATGGCAAGCAACCTGCCATCATCCTGGCCGTCCAGCGCGTTCCGGGGGCCAATGTCATTGAGACCGTCGATCGCATCAGGCAGCTGCTGCCGCGCCTGCAGGCCTCCGTTCCTCCCGCGATCAAGGTATCGATCGCGGCCGACCGCACCGCCACCATTCGAGCCGCCGTCTCCGACGTCCAGTTCACGCTGATGCTGACGGTCGCGCTGGTGGTGATGGTGATCTTCCTATTCTTACGAAATTTCTGGGCGACCATCATTCCCGCGGTCACGGTTCCCCTGTCGCTGATCGGAACATTCGCCGTCCTCTATGTGCTCGGCTACAGCCTCGACAATCTGTCGCTCATGGCGCTGTCGATTGCGGTCGGCTTCGTGGTCGATGACGCCGTGGTCGTGATC
Organism: Bradyrhizobium sp.; assembly: GCA_035568535.1. Classification (GTDB taxonomy): domain Bacteria; phylum Pseudomonadota; class Alphaproteobacteria; order Rhizobiales; family Xanthobacteraceae; genus Bradyrhizobium. Next base: position 56,001 of record DATMNV010000208.1, on the reverse strand, counting down.
GAGAACATCGTGCGCCATCTCGAGCAGGGCCTCACGCCGATGCAGGCGGCGCTCAAGGGATCGAGCGAGATCGGCTTTACCATCGTCTCCATTACGCTGTCGCTGATCGCGGTATTCATCCCGCTGTTCCTGATGGGCGGGTACGTCGGAAAGCTGTTCCAGGAATTTGCGATCACGATCACCGCCTCGCTGATCCTCTCGCTGATCATTTCGCTCACGCTGACGCCGATGATGTGCGCGCGCCTCTTGAAAGACGAATCGCGCAAGAAGCACGGCAGGCTCTATCTCCTGTCTGAACGCGGATTTGATTCCCTGCTTGCGCTGTACGCGCGGGGCTTGCGCGTGGTGCTGCGCCACCGTTTCATAACGCTGCTGGTGATGCTCTCCACCATCGCGCTGACCGGTTATCTCTATGTGATCATCCCGAAGGGATTCTTCCCGCAGCAGGATACCGGGCAGATCACGGGGATCACCGAGGCCTCGCAGGACATCTCCTTTCCCGCCATGGCCGAACGCCAGCAGGCAATCGTCGACATCCTGCTGAAGGATCCGGCGATCGAATCGGTAGCCAACTATATCGGCCCGGGCGGTCCGACCGCGACCCTCAACCAGGGGCGCGTCTTCATCGTCCTGAAGCCGAAGCCGGAACGCAAGGTCAGCGCCGATCAGGTGATCAACCGTCTAAAACCCAAGCTCGCCCATATCCAGGGGATCGTTCTGTACATGCAGTCGGCTCAGGATATCACCATCGGCGCACGCCTTTCGAAGACCCAGTATCAGTACACGCTGACCGATGCGGATTCGGACGAGCTTAACCACTGGTCCGCAATTTACCTGGAAAAGCTGCGCGCGCTCGACGGCATCACCGACGTCGCCAGCGACCAGGCCAATGCCGGCCCACTGCTCGATGTGACCGTCGATCGCGAGGTCGCATCCAGCTACGGCATCCTGCCCTCGACCATCGACAACACCCTCGACGATGCCTTCGGCCAGCGCATCGTCTCCACCATGTTCACCTCGCTGAACCAGTACCATGTCGTGATGGAAGTCAATCCGCGCTTCCAGTACGGGCCCAATGCGCTCAAGGACATCTACGTCAATTCTGCAAGCGGCCAGCAGGTGCCGCTGAGCACGCTGGTACACAGCGTCATCAAGCCGGCTCCGATCCTCATCAACCATCAGAGCCTGTTTCCTTCCGTCACCATCTCGTTCAACCTCAAGCCCGGCGTGGCGCTGGGGGACGCGGTGTCGGCCGTCCAGAAGATCGAGAAGGACACCGGCAAGCCCGAATCGCTCGCGACCTCGTTCCAGGGCAATGCCCAGGCGTTCCAGTCGTCGCTGAAGGGCACTCCGCTGTTGATCGGGGTGGCGCTGGTCGTGATCTACATCATCCTTGGCGTACTCTATGAGAGCCTGATCCACCCGATCACGATCCTGTCGACCCTGCCCTCGGCCGGCATCGGCGCGCTGCTTCTGTTGATGGCCGTCCACTTGGACCTCAGCGTCATCGCCATCATCGGCATCATCCTCCTGATCGGCATCGTCAAGAAGAACGGCATCATGCTGGTCGACTTCGCTCTCGAGGAGCAGCGCCAGCATGGCCTCAGCCCGCAAGAGGCGATCTACCAGGCGTGCACGCTCCGTTTCCGGCCGATCCTGATGACGACGATGGCGGCGCTGCTCGGCGGCGTGCCGCTGATGGTCGGCACCGGCACCGGCTCGGAACTCCGCCAGCCGCTCGGCTATACCATCGTCGGCGGCCTGATGCTTTCGCAGATCCTGACGCTCTACACGACGCCCGTGGTCTATCTCTACCTCGACCGGCTCGGTGCGTGGTTCACCAAACGCAAGCCACGGGCCGAGGTGGCATCCACCCAGCATGGTGCCGAAGCAGACACAAGGTTGAGTCATGAGTCCGCTTGAGAAGGTAACCGTCGGCATGGCCGCGGAGAAGAAGGTGACCGTCACGCCCGAGATGACGGTCGGCCATGTCGTGCCCGGCATGCCGGCCGTTTACGGCACGCCCACGATGATCCTGCATATGGAGATGGCTGCGGGATCGGCTATCCAATCGTGCCTGCCGGCCGGGTATGTCAGCGTCGGAATGACGGTCAACATCCGCCATCTCGCGGCAACGCCGATCGGCCGCACCGTGCGTGCCATTGCACGGGTTGCCAGGATCGAAGAGAAGAGCGTGGTATTCGACGTCGAGGCCTGGGACGGTGATCGCAAGATCGGCGATGGCATGCACCGGCGCGGCGTCGTCAATGTGGCCGAATTCGAGAAGCGGTTCGGCGTAACGAAGCCTGAGGCGGCGACGGCTTGATCGTCGAGGCCGGGCTATGGAGCAGCATGTCGGCCATTGGTCGAGGAAAGCACCGCCGCCATGGCAATGGGGGTGGCGAGATTTGGCGCCGTGTCCTGAAAATCTTGCGCTCTGACTTCGCGGAACGACACCAGGCGGCGCTCTGTCTCGTCCCATAACACGAGCCGTACACACCTAAAGCTTTCCAGAAGCGTTACGTGGTTGACGTCGCGCAGTTCGGCATGGTCGTGCAGCACGCGCGACAGCCGGTAATAGGGAATACGACTGCAGAGATGGTGTACGTGGTGGATACCGATGTTCGCCGTGAACCAGCGTAGCGGCGCCGGCAGATGGTAATGTGAGCTGCCGTAGAGAGCGGCTTGCCGCAGATTCCAGCGCCCGTCTCGCTCCCACGTCGTTTGCTCAAACTGATGCTGTATATAGAACAGCCACACGCCGCCAGTGGCGGCGAGCAGCATGACCGGAAGATGCACGAGCAGGAACGCCTTGATGCCGATGAACCACGAGAGCACAGCGACGACGAGTGCAATCGCAAGATTGGTTGCCATTGCACTTGCCCAAGGCCGCCAGCCTTTACGCATCAGGCCGACCGGCATCCGATGCTGCAACAGAAAAAGATAGGCCGGCCCGAGCCCGAACATGATCAGCGGGTGACGGTAAAGGCGGTATCTCAAACGGCCCCACCACGAACGAGCCCGATATTCGCGCACTGTCAGCGTATCAACATCGCCAATGCCGCGGCGGTCAAGGTTGCCGGTGGTGGCATGATGGATCGCATGGGTTCGGCGCCAACAATCGTACGGCGTCAGGGTGAGCACGCCAATCACGCGGCCGACCCAGTCGTTCGCCAGACGATTGGCGAAAAAGGTGCCATGGCCGCAGTCGTGCTGGATCATGAACAAGCGCAGGAGAAAGCCGGCCGCTGGAATCGCGATGAGCAATGAGGCCCAGGCAAAGCCAAGATAAAACGCGAACCAGGCCGCGGTCCACAATGTCACGAGCGGCAAAGCCGTGATCGTCAGCTCGGCAACGCTGCGCGTGTGATCCAATGCGGTGTAGCCGTCTAGAATGTACGTCCATCGTCGAGCGTCGGGCGCCGAGAGACCTGAGTTATGTCCAATGCTCAAGATGACATCCGAGACTTGCCGGTCGCGCTTCGAGTGGAGTGAACTCTCGACTACGCACCGGCACACAATGTTCTGGCGGCCGGCGGCCCGGCCCCGTCGATTTTGGAGAATTTCTGAAACGTACGCGCCCGTCAGTTAACGAGACAAAAACGGCCCGCTCGTTGCGCCATATGAACACGAATTTGACCGACGTCAAGGTTGACGACGCACTCGGTCGGTCCGCAGATTCTCTATTCATCTACCAAAGTATCGGCTTCACCCGAGGAAACGGCAGAGCGCACGATCCTGATCGGAATGCCCTTGTATGACGGCGTGAAGCTAAGGGGGTCGCGGGCATAGAGCGGCACCAGCGGATTGGTCTCCGGGTAGTACGCCGCGCAGCTGCCATTGGGGAAGGAATAGCCGACCACGCGGAAGTTGCGCACGATACGTTCGACGCCGTCGGTCGACTCCGTGATCAGGTCGACACGGTCGCCGTCGGCGAGGCCCCTCTTCTCCATCTCGTATTCGTTGAGGAAAACCACGTCACGCTGGCCGTAGACGCCGCGATAACGATCGGACATCGAATAGAGCGTGGTGTTGTATTGATCGTGGCTTCGGATCGTGCTGAGCCAGAGCGAGTCCTGGTCCATCTCCGGCGGGTCCTCCCCGCAACCTTCAAACACCAGGAAGTTGGCCTTGCCGGAAGGCGTCGCCCAGATCCGCTCGCGTGCGGTCGAGGTGAGGTGGAAGCCGCCGGGAACCCTGATGCGGCGTTGTAGCCCTGGAAGATCGGCAAGACGGCCTCGATCCCTTCGCGAATAAGATCATAGTCGTCGGCAAGACTTTGCCAGTCGACCACCGAGCGGTCGCCGAGCGTGGCCAGCGCCAGGCCGGCGATGATCGCGGGCTCACTTATGAGGTGGTCCGAGGCCGGCTTGTTGCGGCCGGCCGAGGCATGCACCATGGACATCGAATCCTCGACCGTGATCGACTGCGGGCCCGTCGCCCGGATGTCGATTTCGGTGCGCCCGAGGCATGGCAGGATCAGCGCGTTGCGGCCATGGATCAGATGGCTGCGGTTGAGCTTGGTCGAGACGTGGACGGTCAGGTCGAGATTGCGGAGCGCCGCCCGCGTCGCCTGCCAATCAGGAATAGCGGCCGCGAAGTTACCGCCCATTGCAAAAAACACCTTCACTTCGCCGCGGATCATCGCCTCGAGCGCGGTCACGACATTATGGCCGGGCGCGGTCGGAGGCTTGAAACCAAAGCGGCGCTCCAGGCGCTCGAGGAACTCCTTCGTGGGGATTTCGGTGATGCCGACGGTGCGATCGCCCTGCACGTTGGAGTGGCCGCGAACCGGGCACACCCCGGCGCCTTCGCGCCCGACATTGCCGCGAAGCATCGCAAGATTGGCGATTTGCTGCGCGTTGTTGGCGCCGCGCCAGTGTTGGGTGATGCCCATGCCATAGACGATGATGGCGCGCTCCGACTTCATGTAGGCGTTGGCGGCATATTCCATGTCTTCGCGCGTCAGACCGGACTGGCGCTCGATGTCGGGCCATTGGGTGCGTTTGAGGTCGTCCACGAGCGCTTCGATGCCGACGGTGTGTCCGCGGATGAAATCCCAATCCAGAATTTGCGGGTCCTCGCTGGCGCGCGCGGCCTCGTCGGCTTCGACCAGGATCTTCATGATCCCCTTGAGCGCAGCGACGTCACCGCCCACGCGCACCTGAAACAGCTTCGAGCTGATCGGCGTCGAACTCAGCGTGACCATCTCGATCGGGGCCTGCGGCGCCTGGAAACGCTCGAGCGCGCGCTCGCGGAACGGATTGAACGAAATGATTGCAGCACCTCGGCGGGCCGCGTTGCGCAGGCTCGTCATCATCCGCGGACTGTTGGTGCCGGGATTCTGGCCTAAAATGAAAATGCAATCGGCCTTGTCAAAATCCTCCAGCAGGACGGTTCCCTTGCCGACGCCAAGCGATTTCGGCAGGCCGACGCTGGTCGCCTCGTGGCACATGTTCGAACAATCGGGGAAATTGTTGGTCCCGTATTCACGCACGAACAGCTGATAGAGAAAGGCGGCCTCGTTCGAGGTTCGTCCCGAGGTATAGAACTCCGCCATGTTCGGATCCGGCAGCGCCTTGAGGTGACTGCCGATGATTGCGAAGGCTTCACTCCATTCCACCGGCAGATAACGGTCGGACGCCCTGTCGTAGGCCATCGGGTGCGTGAGCCGGCCGGCCATTTCCAGCTCATAGTCGCCCCAGCCCGACAGCTCCGCAACCGTATGCTCGGCGAAGAACTCCGGCGTGCAGCGTTTGGCCGTCGTCTCCCAGGCGATCGCCTTGCCGCCGTTCTCGCAAAATTCGAAAGACGATGTGTGCTTCGGATCCGGCCAGGCGCAGCCGGGGCAATCGAACCCCTGCGGCTGGTTCATGCGGCTCAGCGTCGCGGCGCCTTTCACCGGCGCGCCCTGTCTCAGCAGGGCCTCGCCAAGGGCCTTGAGCGCTCCCCATCCGCCGGCGGGCTCATGGTAGGCGCGAACCGATTTCCTGGTCATCTGAGTCTGCCTCTGAATGTGCGATCCTCCCATGAGTTAAGGATCGTTACGCGAAATACGTCTTTTCAAATCGGAGTTCGATTTTCTCAATTGCACAGGCACGCGCCCGATCCCGCCACAGCCGAAGTCCGGTAGTGCGTTCTGGAAAAAGCAGCATCATTCTCGGAAGCTGGCTCGACACAGCGCCATTACTTTCGCAGTGCCGCGCGGACCTCTCGCAGCGGGCGGGTTCGATCCAAGCCACCAGCAATCTTCAGGAGCGACCATCATGTTCTCGAGACGCGAATTGATTGCCTTGTCGGCGGCTGGCGCCGCGGTAGTCGGCTCCGGAGCGAAAGCCGCCACCTTCGGCAATCCGGATGAGCCGCCGCAAGGCGCCATCAATGCCAAGACCCCGGGTAGCGTGACCGATCCCGGTCCGCAAAATCCGGATCTCGGCAAGCAGTTTCCCTCGGCACAGTTTCCGCCGGCAACCGACGTCGGTGGCCTGCCGATGGACTGGGCCTCATTCAACAATGCGCCCAAGCGCATCCAGAACGGCGGCTGGGCGCGCCAGGTGACGGTCGAGGACTTCGCAATTTCGCAGGAAATCTCCGGCGTCAACATGCGGCTCTCCGCCGGCGGCATCCGCGAGCTGCATTGGCATCAGGCGGCCGAATGGGCCATCATGACCTACGGCACTTGCCGCATCACCGTCCTCGATGCGCAGGGCCGCCCCTTCGTAGCCGATGTCAAGGAGGGCGACCTCTGGTACTTCCCCGCGGGCGCGCCGCATTCACTGCAAGGACTCGGCCCCGACGGCTGCGAATTCGTGATCTGCTTCGACGACGGCCACGCCAGTGAATTCAACACGCTTCTGTTGAGCGACTGGATTGCCCACACGCCGCCCGAGCTGCTCGCCAAGAACTTCGGCGTCCCGGCCGAGACATTCGCGAAGATTCCGCTGCACAATCTCTGGATATTCCAGGGTACCGTGCCCGGCGATCTTGCGGCCGATCGCGCCGCCGTCTCAAGAAACACTGAGGCACCGCCCTACCCGTTTGTCTACGCGCTCGGGGCCTCGACCCCCGTCAAGGAAAATGCGGGTGGAACCATCCGTGTCGCCGACAGCACCAACTTCAAGGTCGCCACGACCGTTGCGTCGGCGCTGGTGTCGGTACCGCCCGGCGGCGTCAGGGAGATGCATTGGCACCCGAACGCCGATGAGTGGCAATACTACATCAAGGGCAACGCGCGGATGACCGTGTTCAATACCGGCCCCAATGTGTTGACGATGAATTTTTCCGCCGGCGACATCGGCTATGTCCCGCGCAATTTCGGACATTATATCGAGAACGTCGGCGCCACCGACCTGGTCGTGGTCGGCGTGTTTCGCGCGCCGCGCTACGAAGAGGTGTCGCTGTCCAACTGGCTGACGCATACGCCGCCCCAGCTGGTCGCTCAAAATCTCAACGTCGACCCGCAAGTGATCGCCAAATGGCCCAACAACGCCCCGGGCATCATGCCGAAGTCCTGACGTCGAAAGACTTGACTCTTGCGATGCCCGGCCTTTGTGCCGGGCATTCGTGTTTCGTGCCGCCTGCGAGAAGGGTGTGAAGGCGAATGCCCGGCTTTGCCGCGGTCCGTGGAGTTCATCTAGAGGGGGGCACGAAGCTCCGCACGATCTCATACATCCCCGGATCAAACGTCGCGATCGTGAGCGCCTCTTCGAGATAAGGGAGCGGGCCCGGATGGCGGCGCATGGCTTCGTAAGCCTCCGCGCTCTCCCACTGCGCGTACATCGTCACCTTGGTGCCGTCGAGGCCGCGGTGAAGCGTCGAGGTGACGAAGCCAGGCGCCCGGCTGACAAATTCGTCGGTTGCGCGCGCAAGCAAGTTCAAGAGCCTTTGCTGGTTGGACGGCTCAACCGCAAATACGTTGATCAGCGTGATCATTTCATCAGCCTTGTCGCTGCGTCAGTAGTGGCCGGAGACTTGCTCGAACTTGCCCCGGAAGACCCGGAATCCGGTGGCGACATAGATGAGCATCAGGGGAAAGACGAACAAGCCTTCTCCCCAGAACATGAAGGCGAGGCTCGAGTAAGGCGCGGCCGCCTCGTCGATGGTGATGGCGAACGGCACCATGTAGGGCCAGAACGACAGCGCGAGCGTACCGAAGGCCGACACGAAGATCAGCGAGACCATGTGGAACGGCCAATAGTCATCATGCCGCAGGATGCTGGACGCGAGCGTAAGGGCGGCAACAGCGCCGATCGCAGGAAAGACCAACAGATAGGGCCGATCGATCCACCGATGCAGGATCGGCAGATGCAGCAACAGTGCGTGGACGAAGACGACGATCAGGAACAGGAGCACGCCAGCGGCCAGAACGGGGATCTGGCGGCGGGCGACATCGCGTACCACACCTTCGCGTTTGCGGATCAGCCAGCAGGCGCCAAGCAGCGAGTAACCCAGGCAAAGGCCGACACCGCACAGCACCGAGAAGGCGCTGAACCAGCCCAATACACCACCCGTATATTCGCCATTCACAACGGGCAGGCCCTGGACGAGAGCGCCGACCATTGCCCCCTGCATGAAGCTCGCGACCAGCGAGCCGCCGCCAAAGCTAAGATTCCAGATCCAGCGCGACTGCTGGGACTTGTTGCGGAACTCGAAGGAGACCCCGCGCAGGATCAGCCCCAGCAGCATGAAGATCACGGGAATATAGAAGGCCGACAGCACCGTCGCATACACGACCGGAAACGCGCCCCACAGGATCACGCCGGTCACCACGAGCCAGGTTTCGTTGCCGTCCCAGAACGGCGCGATCGCGCCCAGCATCGCCCGCCGCCTCGCCTCGCTGTTGGGCAGCAGGAACAACATTCCCACGCCGAGATCGAAGCCGTCGAGCAGGAGATAGATCAGAATGCTGATCGCCAGCAATGCGACCCAGAACATCACCATGACTATTCTCCTGCTTCCAAGAAGGCGTGGCGTGAGACCGTCTCCCCGTCGGCAAGCGACATCGGACGGTTGGGCGTGCCGTGGGTGGGAACTGCGGCCAGCGAGCCGGCCGGGCCGGCGCGCAGCAGACGATGGATGTAGTAGGTGCCGAACGAGAAGATGAAGGTGTAGACGGCACCAAACAGAACGAGCGTCGTCATCGCGGCATGAGCCGTCAGGAACGGCGTCATGGCCTTTGCAGTCCGGAGCACGCCATAGACAACCCATGGCTGGCGGCCGACTTCGGCGGTGTACCAGCCCGCCAGCGTCGCGATGAATGGCAGGGGAAAGCTCAGGAAGATGCAGCGGAGCAGCCAGCGGTTTTGTTCGAGACGATGCCGGGTGATCAACCAGGATCCGAGCCACGCCAGCCCAAGCATGATCAAGCCGCAGCCAACCATGACCCGGAACGTCATGAACGGAATCAGCACCGACGGCCGGTCCTGAGGCGGAAATGAAGTGAGCCCTACCTCCCGAGAGGTCAGACTCATGCTCCCGATGATGCTGCCGAGGACCGGGATCTTGATCTCGTAGAGGTTCGATTCGGTGGCTTCATCGGGAATGGCGATGATCACTTCGCTGGCGGGCTGCTCGTCATGCCAGCGCGCTTCGATCGCCGCAAACTTGACGGGCTGATGGTCGTGCACGTAGTCGCCGACCAGATGCCCGAACACGAGCTGCAGCGGAATGAGAATGGACGCCAGGAAAAGACCATGCGAAGCATCACGCGCGCTTCGGCATAATAGGTGTTTCGCAGCATGTACCAGGCCCCCGTGGCAGCAACGCAGAACGCGCCGGTCAGGTAAGCGGCAAGCAGCATGTGCACGAAGCGGACCATGGCCACCTCGTTAAAGATGATCTTCACCCAGTCGTCCGGAACGGCCACGCCGTTTTGCTCGACATAGCCCACCGGCACCTGCATCCAGCTGTTATTGATCATGATCCAGAACGCCGAGAGCGTCGTTCCGAGCGCCACCATCGCCGAGGCGAACAGATAGAACCACGGATGAACCCGCGACCTGCCGAACACCAGGATGCCGAAAAAGCTCGCCTCCAGCATGAAGGCGGTGAACGTCTCATAGGACAGCAGCGGCCCCTGTATCGGACCGGACATCTTCGCCAGTTCGCTCCAGTTTGTGCCGAACTGGAATCCCATGACGACCCCGGAGACGACACCAAGACCGAACGCGACGCCAAATATCTTGAGCCAGAACTCGAAGAGCACCTGATAGACCTGCTTGCCGGTGCGCAGATGCAAGGCCTCGAGCAGGGTCAGCCAGGCGGCAAGACCGATGGTGAAGGAAGGAAAGATGATGTGGAAGGAAATCGTGAAGCCGAACTGAATTCGCGAGAGAAGAAGAGCCGTGGCGTCCATCAATAATCTCCCGTCCGTCCATCACGTGGAATGTGACCGATCCGCGACCACGCTAGCGACGCCGCAAGCCTCAGGCTTCCGCGAACGAATGCCTTCTTGCGGATAAGCATGGCTTCGAAGGGAGTGGCTCAGATGTGATACCGGCGGTGGCGCTGCCGACAGCAAATCCACAGTACGGACGTCACCAGCCCAATCGGCACCACGAGGCTGCTTGCGCCCAGTCGTGTCGCTGCGAAACCGCCGGCAGCGGCGCCCAGCAGAAACATCAGGCAAATCGCGAGCATTAATCTCGCACCGCGCGCCGCGTCCGCATCTGGCGTCGATATCAACTGCTCGACCCCGCGCAGCATATTTCCTGTCACGGTGACGGAGAGATATTTCCAGCGCTCAACCTTGCTGAAGCTGACCGTCTGCAGCGCGACCCCAAACGAAATCCCGATGATCGCCAGTGATTCTGGAAAATCGCGCGGCAGCAGCATTACCGTCGCCAGCAACACAATCTCCAGCGCCAGACAAAATAGCGGCGCCCGAATGCGGACCGCCACGGATGCGCCTGCGAGAAAAGCGAGGATCGGAGGAATATGGTGGGCCGCTTCGTGCCATTTCCCGAGCGCGGCGTACAATCCCAGAAACACGACGTTGCCGGTCTGCGAATTCGCGAAAACACCGCCGAGCGAGAGCCAGGTGAAGGCATCAAGAAAGCCGCCCGACATGCTCAGGAGGGCCGCGACCGCAAGCGATTGCTCGGGAACGTAGACGCTGGCCTGCCGATCGGCGGCCAACACCGGAGTTGCTGCCTGGACAGTCATGTAAGTCGGCAGTCCGCGCACAACGAGGCGTTTCCGGGCAGGATTACGCGATGCGGATGCGTAAAGACGCCGTAGCCGTCGTCGCGCGCGATCGCGAGCAGCGTGATTCCGGCCTCCTCCGCGGTCTGGATCGCAAGCGTCGTTGGCGCGGAGACGGCAATCATGACTGGCGCTCCGATCATGGCGGCCTTCTGCACCATTTCCACCGACACACGGCTCGTCAGCAGCACGGCACCGTCGGAAGCGGATCGGCCGTCGCCAAGGAGCGCGCCGGCAAGCTTGTCGAGCGCGTTGTGCCGGCCGACATCCTCCCTCACCGCGATGATGCCCGTCGACGGATGCCAAAAGGCTGCCGCGTGCACGGACCTTGTCTGCTGGTTCAGAACCTGCAGCGGAGCTAGCGCCTGCATGGCCGCGAGCAAATCCCGCGCGTGGAATGTGGTGTCACTTGCCACGCGAAGCGGCGCCCGCCTCGCCTGCTCGAGGCTTTCAATGCCGCACAGCCCGCAGCCGACCGGGCCGCTCATCGCACGGCGCCTGGCGGCGAGAGATCCCGCGCGGTCGCCATCGAGCCACATCCGCACTTCGATGCCGAGCTCGGTCTCGATCAATTCGACGCTGTCGATCTCGCCGGCCCGCTCCACAATGCCCTCGGTGAGGGTGAAGCCGATGCCGAAATCCTCGAGATCAGCCGGCGTCGCCATCATCACGGCATGGGTCGATCCGTTGTAACTCAACGCGACCGCCGTCTCTTCGGCAACCAACCGGCTGGTCAGCGCGGCGTGACCGCCACGCCAGCCAATCTCCTCATGCCGTGTAAATGTCGAACCGGCGACCATGGCCTATACCGCTGTCGGCTGATCCGCGTGTCGCAAGGAGCGCGCCCTGAGCGCCACACCGAATGCGATCAATCCCCAACCCTGGAAGATCAGATCGACGACCAGCATCGCGCCAAGGAACCAGAGGCCGATTGCGGGCCATGCAGCAACCACAACGACGCCCACACCGAACGTTAGTACGCCGGCGGCAACAAGCCAGCCCCAACCCGAAGCTGGTCTCGCGTGGAAGCCGGCCCACACCCGCATGATGCCCGCAGCCACCAGGAACACTCCAGCCGTCAGGGACAGCGTAAGGGAGGCGAACACCGGGTCGTAGAGGATGATGGCACCTGCAGCCGCATAGACCAGTCCGGCCAGCAGCCAGAACAGGACGCCACTGACGCCGCGTGCCGAGAAAGCGTGGATGATCTGGAAAATGCCGGCGACAAATACCGCCGCGCCGATGACCAGTACCGAGGCCAGAATGGCAGCCAGCAAGTTTACCGACGCGATGCCGCCAAGGATGAGCTCACCTATTCCGAGCGCGACAAACCAACCCCATTTTCCCGTGATCGCATGGATCGCCGTTCCCAGCGCAGGCTTCATATTCGATGCATCTGTCATATCTCGTCCAACAACGATATCTTCGAAGCGCCGGGCCTATCCCGACGCGGATGTCGTCAAAACCTAGGAGCGTTGTTCACCGTCGTCTTTCGAATCGAAGACCGGCATTTTCCGCTCGCACGATGCCGCTCGCGGGTTTGCGGGCGGCATATGTTGCCGCTCATCGCGGCTCGACCGGGCGGTCCGACCGCTTCGGTTCGGCGCCGGCGCCCCGGGGATGGAGGGCATAGGCCCCGGACTCTCTGACAGTTGTTTGAGGCTCAGCGGCGTAGCATTCTGCGTCGAGGCCGGAAGCAGTTGCGTTGCATTCGGCAAGGCTCTTGAAACTGCAATCCTTTTCGCCCTGAGCAAATTCTTTGAGGCAATAGGTGCCTTGGCTGCCGGAGGCGCTGGCGGGTTCGGACGCAAGCGCCGCGGTCGATGCCAAGGCGGCGCTCACAACGGCAATCGCAAAGATAGTTCGCATGATGTTCACTCCATTCGGTTGATAGATCCCACTAGGGACGCAGCCATGACTGGCGCGTAGTTGCGACGAGACCGTATCGCCGCGTGCATGCGAGCGTCTTACGAGAGCGAACCACTCTTTCGGAAAGGAACGGGCAGCATCCGCCGCCATCGATCCAGCTTGCAGGTCGCCGCTTCCGCCGCAGGCGCCTCCAGCAAAAGTGCTTTTGCGCAACGGACAAGCCGATCCAGAAATATGCTTGATCGCGGTATTCGTAGGTTGGCTCGATTTCAACCCCAGCAGTCGAGACCCAAATGAGCACTGCTAATTGTCTCGGCGAACCAGCCTGGTGTCCGGGCAGATCGGTGAAATCGACCGATATCAGAGCCCGAGGTCAGAAAGGCCAGGGTGGTCCGAAGGGCGAGGCCCGGAACGATCCCAATGGAACTTGCGCTCGGTTTCCCTGATCGGGAGGTCATTGATGCAAGCGTAGCGCTTCTGCATCAGCCCGTTGTCGGCAAATTCCCAGTTCTCGTTGCCATAGGACCGAAACCAGTTGCCGGAATCGTCGTGCCATTCGTAGGCGAAGCGCACCGCTATCCGGTTGCCGGTGAAAGCCCAAAGCTCCTTGATGAGGCGATAGCTAAGCTCTTTCGTCCATTTGCGCGTCAGGAACGCGATGATCTCGGAGCGGCCGCGAACGAACTCCGACCGGTTTCGCCAGTAGCTGTCCGCTGTGTAGACCTGGGAAACCAGCTCGGGGTTGCAGGTATTCCAGCCGTTCTCCGCGCCTCGCACCTTTTGTGCGGCGGTGTCTTGGGTGAAGGGCGGCAAGGGCGGGTGGGTCTCGATCATATCAGGCTCCTGATTAACAGCTAGCTGCGAGTGTACGCGGGAGGCCAATCCCCGTCTTTCGGCAGCTTTTCCGTATTGCACGAGGGGCTCCAGCAACGATCGATGCAATCGATCTGCAGACAGAGTCAGCGTCACACCCCGTATGGAAAACTCACGACCGTCGTTGTCCCGTTCGGCCCGGACTGCACATCGACCGTTCCGTGAAGGCTGGCGGCAAGCGCTTCGACGATGGTCAGTCCCCTTCCCCGCCTTGGATTAGGCTCGGACCTGCCGTTGTCCGAGACACGGCATTCGATGGAGGTCTCCGTCGGCAGCACCTCCACATGAATTGAGCCCGGGCCGTTGCTGAACGCGTGACGCGCCGAGTTTGTGATCAATTCGAACACGATCATGCCCAGGAGCCAACAGCGCTCGGATCGCATCCTGAGAGCGTAGAGCGACAGTGACAGCTCGATACCCTGGCGCTCCAGTTTCGAACGGCTGATGGCGCGGCAGAGCTGATGGATATAGGTCGTCAATTCGATCGTGGCGCTGCATTCCGGCATCTGCAGGGAATGCTGAACGCTCGCATAATTCTCCAGGCGATCGAGAACGATCGTCAACGCGGTCCCGGCCTCGTTGCTGCCGCAGCGATCCGCAGCCACCGAAATCAAATTGATTGCAGACGCGAGCTCGTTGTTGATCCGATGAGACAACTCCCTCAGCAGCAGGCGCTCCGCCACGGCGGCACGTTCAGACGATTGATCCAGCACACGGCTGATGCCCGCCTTGCCCGCGTACAGAACTCCGAGTGTTCGACTATCCACATCAACGTTGTACATGGCGCATAACCGCGTTGCTGGTCTATAGGAGTGTCGGGAGCGGGCGGACAATGGTACTCACGCGCGGCTGGTTCGAGCCGTTTCATACAGGAACCACACCCGGCGTTCCCCTTCATCGATCCAGTTTTCAAGCACGCTTGCGGTGGCGACGTCGCCGTATTCGTCACAAAGCTCGTGAACGCGCCGCATTTCCGAGACCAGCTGCTGATTGTCGCTGCGCAACTCCGCGAGCATGTCCTGCGGGTCCACGTAGTCAGCATCATTGTCGGGAATGCGCTGTTCGCGGCCGATATGGCCAATCGAGCGTATCGTCGTTCCACCAATCTTGCGCGCGCGCTCGGCGATGGCGTCGGTCATGGCGAATATCTGGTCGGACTGCTCGTCCAGCAGAAGATGATAGTCGCGAAAATGGCTGCCCGACATGTGCCAATGGAAGTTCTTCGTCTTCAGATACAGAGCGAAGACATCCGCCAGCAGCGCCCTGAGCGCAGCCGGAATGTCCCGAACCGCGTTGGCCTTCAGATCCGTCGGAGAGTTCTGCGCGTACGTCTGTGCTGGCCATGATCTGCATCCTTGTCGGCTTGGATGTGGTCAACCCTAGCAATGCAAATCGAGACGGGTCTTTCCGGCATGCAACGGGCTTTCGCAATTGCACGGCGAGCAGTCCCCGGGCCCGCCGGTTCCAGAGCCAAGCTGCGTCAACGGATCGGATTCTAGGATATTCTCAAGCCGGCGATCGTGGGGTAGCCTTGATTAAATTCTCAATGTGCATCACCTGCCGCGCACGATTGACGCGATGTCATGGTAACTAGGCACCTTTCATACCTAAGCGTTTCGAAGACGTCCGCATACATTGAGGTTTTTTGAAATGCGCGTGGGGGCGATATCGGTCGAGGCCAACGATGGACGACCGTGCAGAAGGCGCTGCGCCTGAAGCTGGCCCGGACCCGGGCGGCGTCGTTGCGTTTGGTCCGTTTCGTCTGGATATCGCCAAAAGACGGCTCGAGGAGGATGGCGAGCCAATAGCCCTTCCAGCTCGCGCGCTCGACATCCTGGTGGCTCTTGTCGAGCAAGCCGGCACGACCGTCAGCAAGAATCAATTGATCGCCAGGGTATGGCCGGGCATCGCCGCCCATGAGGGCCACCTCCGGGCCTATATAGCGGCGTTGCGAAAGACGCTTGGCGGCGAGACAGGCTCCAGATATCTGAGCACGGTTTCTGGACAGGGCTACCGGTTCGTGGCGCAGGTTTCGCGAGCCGGCAATACAAGGCCGTCCCCGAGCAGACCGGCTCTCGAGCAAGGTTACATTCTGCCGGCCTCTCCGTTGCGGATGGTGGGCCGCGATCACACGGTTGATGAAATATCCGAAAAGTTGGCGAACCGACGCTTCGTCACCCTCGTCGGGCCGGGCGGCATCGGAAAGACCACAGTGGCCGTCGCAACGGGCCACGCCCTGCTCACGGCGTTCGAGGGCAAGGTTCATCTCGTCGACCTCGGGACCATCCACCACGCGACTCTCGTTCCGAACTTCATCGCATCTTCACTGGGACTGCTCGGCGGCTCCAACGATCCCTCGGATGGGCTTGTGGCATTTCTGCGCGACAGACGAATGCTGCTGATCCTGGATTGCTGCGAGCCCGTGATCGACACTGCGGCCGCGCTGGCCGAGCGACTGCACAAGGAGGCGCCGCAGCTGCATATTCTGGCCACGAGCCGGGAGTCACTGCGTGTGGAAGGTGAGTACATTCACCGTTTGTTACCGCTCGAAAGCCCACCCGACGAAACCGGTCTTACGGCTGCGAACGCACTCGGCTTTCCTGCCATGGAACTCTTCGTGGAGCGCGCCAGCGCCGGCGGCGGCCAATTTGAATTGAACGACACGAACGCCCGAGATGTCGCCGAGGTCTGTCGAAGGCTCGACGGCATAGCGCTCGCGATCGAGCTCGCGGCCAGCCGCGTCGGCACCTACGGCGTAAAGAACACGATCGAGCTCCTGAACAACCAGTTCAATCTGCTCTGGGAAGGACGGCGTACCGCGCTGCCTCGGCACCGCACGATGCACGCAACCATCGACTGGAGCTATAACCTGCTCTCCGATGTGGAGCGCGCAACTCTCTGTCGATTGTCGGTCTTTTTCGGCAACTTCACGCTCGAAGCCGCTCGGGCAGTCGCCGCGGGCGAAGAAATTGACGATACAGCGATCATGGCAGCCGTCGCTAGTCTCGTTGCCAAGTCCATGCTTGCGCCAAGCACGGGCAACACATCGGCGCGATACAGGATGCTCGACACGACCAGGCTCTTTGCGCTGGAAAAACTCGCCGCCACCTCTGATGCCGACATGGCAGCGCGTAATCATGCCTGTTATTTTCTAGGTCTGCTGGAAAAGATCGGCGACAAATCGCGCGAGGATCTTTTTGCGGTTGCCGACCAGTTCGGAAACATACGTGCAGCCCTGACGTGGTGTTTCACGGAGCGTGGAGACCTCGCGATTGGTATCGCTCTCGCCGCGGCATCCATGCCCTTTTTCCTCGAGCTCTCGCTCTTGGCCGAATGTCAGCTCTGGGCCACCCGCGCCATCGAAGCGCTCCACCAAGCGAACGGAAACGTCAATCACGATCTCGCCCTTCACGCCGCCTTGGGCTACGTTCGGATGCTTCGGGGTAGTACCGACAGCGCGAAGGCGTGCCTCGTCCGCGCGCTTCAGCTTGCCGAGAAGATCGACGACGTTCCAAACCAACTTCGTCTGATTGATCAGCTTTACCTGATCCAGGTATTCGCCGGCGACCTGGAAGATGCCGTGAATATCGCAAGGCGAGGCGAAGCCCTTGCTGCCGGCAGCAAGGACTTCATCGCGCTGGCACGCATGCGCGTATCCCTTGGCATTTCCCGCCACTATGCCGGTGACGTATCCGCGTCGCGTTCCTACGTCGAAGCCGCGTTGCAGCAGTCGCAAGCGACGGAAATCGATGTCTGCGACCGATTGACTTTCGATTATCCTAGGCGCGCTGAAATCACCATGGCCCGGATCCTTTGGCTTCAGGGCTACCCCGACCAGGCGATCGAGATGGCACGAAAAGCCATCGCCGACCTGATCGCCATCGATCATCCCGTGAAGTTTTGCAGGGCGGTGCTCTGGGGATTTGCAGTTTTCTATTGGAATTCTGAAGCAGAGAATTACGAAGAGCATATCGATCGCCTCCTGCTGGAGGCCGACCGACATTCCCTCGTCACGCTTCAGATCATTGGCAGAGCCATGAAGGCCACTGTCTTGCTGGCCCGGGGCGAAACCGCGCCGGGACTTGTCATGTTGAAAGGCTCAGTCGAAAAAATGCATCGCCACCGGTTTGGTCCGGTGACCGATTGCAGTACCCAGCTTGCAGGAGCCATGGCCATGACAGGCAAAAGCGATGAGGCGCTTGATATCATCGATCGGGCCATTGCCCGCGCCGAGCATCATCGCTTCATGCTGGAGATGCCCGACGTATTGCGGGTCAAGGGAGAGGTGTTGGCCTACAGGAAGCAGCCGGATTTTGCGCAGGCGGAATACTCGCTCCGGAGCTCGCTTGATTTAGCGCGACATCAGGGCGCCCTGGGTTACGAGCTTCGCACCGGTGTCAGCCTCGCCCGGCTGTGGCAACGGCTGGGCCGGCGCGAAGAGGCGCACGATGTGCTCAGTTCTATCTATGCTCGATTTACCGAGGGTTTTGACAGCCGTCCGCTCACGGCCGCCAGGGAATTGCTTGCCGAGTTGAGATCACCGCCTTCAGGTTTGGTTGCGATCAATTGAGCATTCTTGCGAAACTTCGCTTCCAGCAAATGCCGTTCGACGGTTCGTGCGAGTTCGAAAACGACATGCGCGCACGAAATACCCGGTTCGTACGGTGTGGCATCTTACCACCGTCTCGAGGCCACCCACCTCTTTGACAGGCTCGAAGCCCCCCAACCGAGCCGCCGGGGCCGTCCAATTTGAAAGGACGGCCCCGCCCCATTCTGCTGCGATCTGTTTGCTTACGCCCCGGGCGATGCCCCGCGGTGCCGCACCTGGACCAGCCGGCACAATGAAGCGCCATCCCCGCGGCGTTACTCCGCAGCGTCGGGCACGAGACCGACCGACCGCGAAGCCGTTCTGGCCTGCCGCGGCGGTCCCATCAGGACCGGTTGGAACAGCACGGCGGCCGCCATCGTACAAAGCAGCGCGAGCGCCATCATCTTCCCCATGCTCGACAGGCCGGGATAGCTCGACGCCCACATGCTTCCGAAGGCCACCGCATTGGTCATGGCGCTGAAGATCACCGCCCGGGTCAGGCTTGATTCCAGCAATCCCGTTTTGCCTTCGCGCCAGGCCAGGATGTAATAGATCTTGAACGCGACACCGACTCCAAGCAGCAGCGGCAGGGCGATGATGTTGGCGAAGTTGATCACGGTATGCGTCAGCGCGCAAATTTCGAGCGTGACGGCGCCGGCCAGCAGCAGGGGTATCAACGTCAACAGCACGTCGGTAAGGCGACGCAAAGCGACCAGCAGCAGGATCGCGATGGCGGCAAGCGCGACAGCGCCCGCTTCGATAAACGCGTCGATCACGGTCCTGCCCGACTCATAGAGGCTTATCGCGGGTCCGGTAGCCGTAGGCTCCGCGGTCATGACCGATATCGCAAATTTTCGCAGCACGTCGTCGTTACCGGCGTCGCCCTTAGGCAGGACCTGGAGGCGCGCCCTCCCGTCTGGCAAAAGCCAGTCGCGAACGAGAGCGGGCGGAAGGTTGCTGATGGTCACGAGTTGCGGATCAAGACTGCCGCGCAGCCGTTGCAGATCGTAGACCAGGGATGGAACGAAGGCGGCTTCGGCCCGCTTTCGCGTCGTCACGTCGGATTGCGCCAGGCGTGTCAATGAAGCGGAAACTTGCCGCGCGGTTTCGGCGCCGGGACCGGTCGCTGCGCCGGCGATTTTCAGGAGGTCCGCCGCGGTCGAACCGATCGCAACCACGGTATCCTTGTCCGACGGCGCCGGCTCGCGCTTTGGATCGAGGGCGCTACGCAGGCGCGTCGCGGCGGCCTTGATGACGGCCAGCTTCTGCTCCTGATCGTCAGGAACAAAGCTATTGAGCGTCAGCGTGCGCAGGACTTCGGGTAATGCTGCCAGATGGTTCGCAATCGTATCGGCTTCGGCAAGCGATCCTGCCAGAACCTCCGCGTCGGTTCCGCTGGTGAGCGGATTTCCCTGCAGTTCGCGGTAGGTCACAACCGAAGCTGCATGGGGGTCTTGCAGGCTGATCGGGTTGAAATCGAAGGGAAGGCGCAGCAAGAGCGGCGCACCCGCGATGACGACGAGAAAGGTGCCGACGATGACGGCCATGCGATGGCGTTGCAGAAAATCATCAAGCGGGCCCAGGCTCCTGAAACCCACCGGCGCCGTTTCTCCAGGGGGCGCCAGAACAGCCAACATCGCTGGCACGAGCGTGATGCTGCAAAGGAACGCAACCAGCATTCCGCATCCGGCAATCAGGCCCAGCTCGGAAAGGCCCTTATAGCTGGTCGGCAGGAACGAGAAGAAGGCCACCGCGGTCGCAGCAGCGGCCAGGGTAAGAGGAGCTGCCACCTCGCGCGCGGCCCTTCTTAGCGACTCCTGCAACTCCCCACATTTATGCCGCTCGGAGCGGTAACGAACACTGAACTGAATGCCGAAGTCGACGCCAAGCCCGACAAACAGAACAAAGAACGCAATCGAGAGCAGATTGAAGGCTCCGACAAGGGCAAGGCCGAGCGCAGCCGTAACGGCAAGACCGACCATCACGCTGAAATAGACCGCAACAACAAGCTTCCACGAACGAAGCGCCAGCCAAAGAATGATCAGCGTCCCCAGCAGAGCCGTCAGCGTGTCGCGCAGCGCACTCTGCCGAATGACTGAAAATTGGTCGTCATCCAACGGCACCGCGCCCGTCAGCTGTACGGTGGCACCGAACTTCTCGCCCAGGTTCAGATCGGCGGCCGCCTGATGAATGCCGTCCGTCGCCTTGCGGCCAGGCTGTAGCGCAGAAAAATTCAGGATCGGCTGCACTTCGATGAAATGACGCAGCTGCGCCGCCTGGGGTTGCGCACCCTGTACCAGGGTCTGCCATGAAAATGTCGTCGGCCTGCCCGCGAGCACGTCACTCAAGGTCTTGTCGGCGAGCGAGAGCGGCCAGACAAGCTGGTCGATCTTGATTTCTCCGCCCTGGACACCCTCGGCCGCAAAATCGAGCGCCTTCATGACGCCGCGCAGGCTTGGATCGGCCGCGAGTGTGCCGACCAGAACGTCGGCGCTCGACAGCCCGGCCATCGATCCCTTGACGCTCGAGAGCGGTTCGAACATGAGCCCGTTACGTTGAAAGAACTTCCCGCCATCCGGCTGAACGACGCTCCGGAACAGATCCGTGCGCTTTGAAAGCGCACCCTCCAGCGCATTTGTGGCCTGCTCGGCATCTTCCGGTGTCCGCGCCGTCACGACGACGAGGATCTCCTTCTCCGGAAAGGCTTTGGCAAAATCGGCCTGGCGTTGACGCCACGGCAGATCCCTTGCGATCAGATTTTCGGTATCCGTAGTAATCGAGAACCGCGCCACGTCGTAGGCGGCAGCGGCTCCCGCGAGCAGGATGCCGAAAACGAGCACGATCCAGCGCCGGCGCACACAAAATTCCACGATCTTGACGATAACCGAATTCAACATGACCGATCACGCCTTGAGCCTGTTGCTACCTAGTCGCAACCTGCACGACGAACCGACGCGGCGTCTTGCGGCGTTCGCAACGTGATTTCGAATTTGAACGTTGAAGACCAGTAAAGGCTGCGCCTGAAGCGGAGGCTCTAGCCAATGCTCGCGACCTGACGAAGCGGCCGTTCGTCGACGGCCTCGAACTCGCCGCGATGTCGCAGCTTTTCGAGCGCATAGGCCCGGGTCGAATTGAGCAGCCGATAGCGCGCGAGGCCATCACCGGCTTCAACCGAGATCAGTGATTTTGCGACAAGCTTGTCGATAACGTGCAGGTCGAGCGAAGGGTCCGGCAAGCCGTGGCGCGCGATCTCACGCGCCGCATCAAGGGTGAAAAACCCCTTGAAAACGGAAAGACCTTGCAACGCCGCCTGCTCGGCTTCGCTCAGCAGGTCAAAACTCCAGTCGATCGTCGCGGCGATGGTGCGGTGACGCGGCAACGCCGTGCGCCGACCGCGCCAGAACAGCCAGGATCCGGTCTCGAGATATGACGCGATTTGGGAAAGACCAAACGTCTGCACGTGCGTCGCCGCGACGTCGATCGCGAGGGCGAGCCCGTCCAGCCTGCGACAAATCCGGGCTACGACGGCGGCATCGGCGTCAGTCAGTTCGAGCTCATATCCGTTGGCCGCAACGCGGTTGATAAACAAACGAGGCGCGGCAAACGAAACGACTCGCTCGGACGACTGATCATCCTCCTCTGGCGGACACTCAAGACCCGACAGCCGGTACGTATGTTCGCCATCGACTCTCAAGATTTCCCTGCTGGTCGCAAGGATGCTCACCTGCGGTGCGCCGAGGAAAATTCTTTCGGCCAAGGTCGCAACCGACTCGATCAGGTGTTCGCAACTATCGAAGATCAGCAACGCGCGCCGACCCCTCAGAAATTCGAGCAAAGCCGGCATTGGATCGCCGGATTGAAGGGATAGCCCCAACACTGATGCGAGCGCACCCGGCAGGAGATGCGGCTCGGTGATCTGGCCGAGATCTAGCAGGTAGACGGCGCCTTCGAAGGACGCAAGTTGGGCATGGCCCACGGAGATGGCAGTCGTAGTCTTTCCAACGCCTCCCGGGCCGACGACGGTTACGAACTGCTTTGCCTCCAACAGCTCCGAGATCTTGCGGACAGCATCGGTACGGCCGATCATCCGATCCAGCTGAAGCGGAAGTCGAGGCGCACGATCCGGACGCTCCGTGATCCCCGAGCTCGATTCTCCGGTGGATTCCTGGCGACTGACCGGTGCAACCAGCCAATATCCTCGCCCAAGGACAGTTTTGATGTAGCAGGTGTCGCCAATTCCATCGCCGAGCGCCTTGCGCAACCCGGCAATATGAACCCTCAGGCCGCCGTCCTCTATCGTCATGCCTGGCCAGGCATAGGCAATCAGTTCTTCCTTGCTGACGACATCGCCCCGGCGCTCGGCCAGCAGGATCAGGATTTCGAGCGCCCTGGTGCCGACCTGC
This sequence comes from Bradyrhizobium sp., assembly GCA_035568535.1. Taxonomy (GTDB): domain Bacteria; phylum Pseudomonadota; class Alphaproteobacteria; order Rhizobiales; family Xanthobacteraceae; genus Bradyrhizobium. The sequence continues at coordinate 33,066 of DATMNV010000208.1, read as the reverse complement.
ACTGGCTTGCCGGCCTTGAGAAGAAGCCGCCGCCGCGGGAAAAGCTGATAAGCACCAAACGAAAAATAATAATCCGAGCCCGTGTCTTTCTGCTCGCGCGTATCTGCCTGAGCAGCTTCCGGGACCGGAAAGAAAGGTGCCCTCTCCGCCGTTGCCGAAACTTGTTGAGTTGTGGCGCTGGCGGTGAGCATGGCGAGCCCTACATGGTTTGCCGGCGAAGGGCGGTTTCAATGCAGCCGAGCAGATCGCTTCGTCCAAAGGGCTTGGACAGGAAGCAGACTCCGCCTGCCCGCAGGGCCCTTTCGCGAACGCGTCTATCCGGAAACGCCGTAACGAAGATCGTCGGAATCCGACGGCCCTTGGCGACCAATTCGTCGTGAAGTTCGAGGCCACTCATGCCGGGCATCTGGACATCCAGAATCAGGCAGGATGCGTCGGGCAGTTTGTCGGATTTCAGAAATTCGCCGGCCGATCCAAACGTAGCAGGCGCATATCCGAACGATTCAACCATACCGCCCATGGCGGTCCGCACGGATTCGTCGTCATCCACGATTGCGATCAAAGGCTCGGTCAACACGCTCTCCTGTAGTGTGACATTGGCGATGCTGGACCGGGGAATCCATTGACGAAAACGGCTCTCCAGGTGCCAAACTCGCCGCCGGAATTAACCAAAGAATCAGGGACCCTATCGCTTCGTTTAGGTGCGTTGCAGCATTCCGCGGTCTTTGTTAAAGAGGTTACCCAGCTCGCGACAGGCGGGCTAACAGGGTGGCGTGCATTGAAGCCGTCACCTCGGCCCGATCGTCCTGGAGACCATGACGGCGCGCGATAGATGAACCAGTCTTATTTCAGCCGCGCCGACAACCGCGTCATGTTCACGATCGGTCTTGGCGTTCTCGCGGCCGGCATCTTTGTCGCCGACGTTATTACCCCGATCGACGTTTCCGTCTCGGTCCTCTACGTGTTCGTCGTACTGGTGGCGTCGTTCGCCTACAGCCGGACCGGCATCATTCTGGTCGGATTGGGCTGCGAAGCGCTGACCTTGATCAGTCACCTGATCTCCCCGGGCGAAGCCTGGGCTCTGTGGCCGCTGTTCGATCGAGCCATCGGCGTGATCGGGATCGCCATGTCGACGCTGCTGGTCGTGCGCAACCGGATGACGACGGAGACGCTTCAGCGCAGCGAGGCTTACCTCGCCGAAGCGCAGCAGTTGAGCCACACGGGCAGCATCGGCTGGCGTGATCCCCATGATGAGCAGTTCTGGTCGCGCGAGACCTTCCGCATCTATCAGTATGAGGAGAATACGACAAAGCCGACCCTTGCGGCGATGCTCACGCGCACGCATCCGGATGACCGGGCCCCGCTCGAGCAGACAATAGAAAAGGCGTCTCAGAACAGGACCGGCTTCGAGCTTGAGCATCGGCTGTTGATGCCCAACGGCACGATCCGATTTGTCCAATTTGTGACGCGCGCTACCGAGGAGCAGGCTGGCGGTGTGCGCTTTATCGGCGCGGTGATGGACATCACCGACGCCAAACGCGGCTTCGATGAACTGCAGCGCATTCAGTCCGATCTCGCCCGCATCACGCGGGTCACGACCATGGGCCAGCTCGCGGCGTCGATCGCGCATGAAATCAATCAGCCGCTGACCGGGGTCGTCACCAATGGCTATACCGTCCTGCACTGGCTCAATGCGGATACGCTGAACCTCGACAAGGCGCGCGTGACGGCAGAGCGGCTGCTGCGCGACGGCGAACGCGCGAGCGGCGTCATCCAGCGTATCCGGGGATTGCTGACAAAGACGCCGCCGCAGGTGAAGGACATCAACATCAACCATCTGATCGATGAGGCGCTGGATCTCCTTCAAACCGAACTGCGCCTACGCGAGGTCGTGGTTCGAACCGAGCTGGCGCCGACGCTTCCCGCCGTCCCCGGCGACTCCGTGCAGCTCCAGCAGGTTCTGTTGAATCTTGTCATGAACGGCGCTGACGCCATGTCGGAAGAGAACGGCCAGACAAAGACCCTGGTCATCGGATCGCGCGCTGCCTCGGACGACGATGTCCTGGTGTTCGTACGGGACCACGGCATCGGCCTTGATCAGGAGACGGCCGACAAGATCTTCGATCCGTTCTTCACGACCAAGGCCAAGGGGATGGGAATGGGGCTGGCGATCTGCCGCTCCATCATCGAGGCTCACGGCGGACGTCTGTGGGCCTCGGCCGCCGAACCACGCGGGGCACTGTTCCAGTTCACATTGCCGAACAAGGCGAATGCTGACTTATGACCGATGACTCTCCCATCGTTGCGGTCATTGATGACGATCTGTCCGTCCGCGAGTCCATTCAGGGATTGCTGGAGACAGCGGCGCTCCGCGTCGAATTGTTCGCGTCGCCCCGTGAATACGTTCAAGCCAGGCGGAAGGACAATCCGAGCTGCATTATTCTGGATGTGCGGCTGCCCGGATCGAGCGGGCTTGATTTCCAGCGCGAGTTGGCTGCGGCGGGCATTCGTGCTCCGATCATATTCATCACGGGATATGCTGACGTGCCGATGTCCGTGCAGGCCATGAAGGCTGGCGCCGTGGAATTTCTCACCAAACCGTATCGTGATCAGGCGCTGCTGGACGCGGTTTTGTCGGCCATCGAAAAGGATCAACAGAGGCGCACGGAAGAACGCGCGCTCGCCGACATCCATCGGCGGTTCGAGGCGCTGACACCTCGTGAACGCCAGGTCATGGCCCTCACAGTCTCGGGCCAACAGAGCAAGCAGATCGCGGGCGAGGTCGGCATCCGCGAAGTCACGGTGAGAGTCCACCGTCGTGAAATCATGCGCAAGATGAGCGCGAAATCATTGGCCGATCTGGTGAAGATGGGTGAAGCGTTACGGAACCGGGGCGTTACGTTGAGCCCCGATCCACTGATTGATGAGTAAATTCAGTACACCCGTTCCTTCGGCGGGATCGTTGCAACCTCGTTCGTCAACGGCTGCAGATGGACCGCCCGGTAGTCGAGACGGACACGGCCGTCGGCATCGAGCCATGACAGCGTGTGCTTGAGCCAGTTCTCGTCGTCTCGCTTGGGAAAATCCTCGCGCGCGTGGGCACCGCGGCTTTCGGTGCGTCCGATCGCCGAACGGATGCTGACGTTCGCCTGCGCCAGCATGTTGTCGAGTTCGAGGGTCTCGGTGAGATCGGTGTTGAAGATCATCGAGCGGTCGGCGACGGCAAGATCGTCGTGCATTATGGCGATGACGTCATCGAGCGTGTGCGAGCCTTCGTCGAGCAGCGAACCGGTGCGGAACACCGCGCAGTGACGCTGCATGGTCCGCTGCATCTCCAGCCTGATCGTGCCGGCGCCGGTCTTGCCTTTTGACCACCTGATCCGGTCGAGCCGCGCAATCGCGCGCTCGGTTGCTGCCTTCGGCGCGTCGGGATGGCCCTCGCCGGGCCGCAGCGTCTCGGTTGCCCGCAGCGCCGCGGCGCGGCCGAACACGACGATGTCGAGCAGCGAGTTGGAGCCGAGCCGGTTGGCGCCATGAACGGAAACGCAGGCTGCCTCACCGATCGCCATCAGTCCTGGCACGATCGCGTCCGGATTGCCGTCAAGCTTGGTGATGGCTTCGCCATACAGATTGGTCGGCACGCCACCCATGTTGTAGTGCACGGTCGGCAGCACCGGGATCGGCTGGCGCGTCACGTCGACACCCGCAAAGATTCGCGCGGTCTCGCTGATCCCGGGCAGCCGCTCGTGCAGGATCTTTGCACCGAGATGCTCCAGATGCAGCTCGATATAATCTTTCTTCGGGCCGCAGCCGCGCCCTTCATTGATCTCGATCGTCATGGCGCGGCAGACCACGTCGCGGCCGGCGAGATCCTTGGCGCTCGGCGCATACCGCTCCATGAAGCGCTCGCCCTCCGAATTGGTGAAATAGCCGCCCTCCCCGCGCGCGCCTTCGGTGATCAGGCAGCCCGAACCATAGATGCCGCTCGGGTGAAACTGCGTGAACTCCATGTCCTCGAGCGGCAGCCCCGCGCGCAGCACCATGGCATTGCCATCGCCGGTGCAGGTGTGAGCCGCGGTGCAGGAGAAATAGACGCGGCCATAGCCGCCGGTCGCGAGCACCGTGCGATGAGCGCGGAAACGGTGCAGCGTGCCGTCCTCCATGTTCCAGGCGATCAGGCCGCGGCAGGTGCCGTCGTCGTCCATCAGCAGATCAAGCGCAAAATATTCGACAAAGAACTCGGTGTTGTGCTTCACGCACTGCTGGTACAGCGTGTGCAGGATGGCGTGGCCGGTGCGATCGGCCGCAGCACAGGTGCGCTGCGCCATCTGCTTGCCATAGCCGATGGTTTGACCGCCGAACGGGCGCTGATAGATCGTGCCCGCCTCGGTGCGCGAGAACGGGACACCATAGTGCTCGAGCTCCAGCACGGCGGGCACCGCCTCGCGGCACATGTACTCGATTGCATCCTGGTCGCCGAGCCAGTCGGAGCCCTTGACGGTGTCGTACATGTGAAAGCGCCAATTGTCGCCGTCCCCCATGTTGCCCAGGGAAGCGGCCATGCCGCCTTGTGCCGCGACCGTATGGCTTCGCGTCGGAAATACTTTGGTGACACAGGCGGTCCGCAAACCCGACGCCGCCATCCCTAGCGCGGCGCGCATGCCCGCTCCGCCAGCGCCGACGATCACGACGTCGTAATCGTGATCAACGATCTCGTAGGCTTCGGTCATCGCGTGTCTCCGACGGTTCGCCGCACTGGCTCGTGCCCTGCAACGCCAGCCAATTCCGGCAACATCACGGAGTCAAATTCATTTTCAAGAATAAGCTATGCGCCCGCCATGCGCGGATCGTCGTGCGGGTCGTGATATTCGAGGCCGAGCGGGCCGATCGCCGTCACCTGCGTGACGTATTCACCGGACTTCGCCCAGTGGAAATGCCAGGTTTCGCCAGGCAGCACGATGACGCTGCCGGGCGGATAGGCCTTCACCTTGTCACCATCGAACGTCTCGCCAAGCCCGATATAGAAGACGCCCGACATGACCGTGTAGATGCGGTCTTCCGGATGCTTGTGCGGCATCAGCTTGGTGCCGGCCGGCACTTTGACCCGGACCACGTAGGGGCCGGGTTCAGCGGGATGGCCGACCATTACCGCAAGACGTGCCGCAGGCGGGAATGCCGGAAATGCTTTCCATTCGATGTCTTCAGGCAGGATCGCTCTGAAAGTCGATTCGTCTGGCTGGTGCGGACGAGGCATCGTGTATCTCCCTGAGCATCGGAAGATGACCGCCCGTTGCGGTCATTGGACCAATTTCGCGTCCAGTGTGATGGTGGCGTTGAGAACTTTCGACACCGGACAGTTCTTCTCGGCCTCGCCGGCAAGCCGGGCAAATCCGGCCTCGTCGAGTTTCGGCACCTTGCCGCGCAAGGTCAGTGCCGACTTGCTGATGCGAAAGCCCTGACCTTCCTGCTCCAGCGTGACCGCAGCCTCGGTCGAGAGCTCGGTTGGGGTAAAGCCCGCGCCCTGTAGGCCGAAGGCCAGCGCCATGGTGAAGCAGCCGGCGTGGGCCGCCGCGATCAGCTCCTCGGGGTTGGTCCCCTTCTCGTTCTCGAAGCGGGTCTTGAAAGAATAGGGAGTCTCGGCAAGCACGCCGGAGTCGCTGGAAAGATGGCCGCTGCCGGCCCGGCCGGTGCCATGCCAAACTGCTTTTGCCTTACGGATCATGTGACGCTCCTTTTTCTAGTCTTGCTCGCTTAGGGCTTGGGCGCGGGTTCTGCCATAGGGATAGAACAGCTCCTTGCGGCCTTGCTGCCACGCCGCCTTGAGTTCCGGCCTGGTGATGTCCCAGTCGGGGCGGCACTTCATGCTGACAGCGCGCAGGTCGTGGCGCAGATCGTCCGTCGTCGGGCGGCCGAAGAACCAGTAGCCATTATAGATCTTGTAGATGACAAGACCTGGCTCGATCACGATCACATGCGGGATCATGGGATTGTGCGCGGGATCGGTGTATTCGGCGATGTCAAGATCCTTCTGGACGATGCGGCGCGGATCGGCGAGGTACGGCCAATGCGCGCCGACGCCGCTGCGATTTTCGTTGGTCTCCAGGATGTTGTCGGTCGAGATGGTGACCAGCCGGCAGTAGCCGACCTCCATTTCGCGATGGAGCTGGACCAGTCCCTCAGCCTGGCGGCGGTCCTTCGGGCAGTAACCGCCGCGGCTGAGGACGACAATCATCGGATCCTGTCCTTGCAGCTCGGAGAGCTTTCGGTGCTTTCCGGTGTGGTCGGACAGTTCGTAGTCGGGGAAGATCGCGCCCGGGACCATATCTGACCGCATGTGATATCCTCCCGGGCGCCTTGCTCAAGCCTGCTTCAAGGCGCTGGCGTCGATCGGCATCTTGCGCAGCCGTTTTCCCGTCGCGGCAAAGACGGCATTGGCAACGGCGGGAACGATGCCCGAGGTCCCGGCCTCGCCCATGCCGCCCGGCGCCTCCGAGCTCTGGACGACGTGCACCTCGATCGTCGGCGCCTCGTTCATGCGCAGGATCTGGTAGGTGTCGAAATTGGTCTGTTCGACACGGCCACCCTTGAGGGTGATCTCGCCATAGAGCGCAGCCGTCAGGCCAAAGTTGACGGCACTCTGGATCTGCGCCTGTACCGTGTTGGGATTGACCACTGCGCCGCAATCCATCGCGGCGATCACGCGGTGCACGCGAACCGTGCCGTCCGTCGCCACCTCGACCTCGGCGACCTGCGCGAGATAACTGCCGAACGCGAACTGAAGCGCGATGCCGCGGCCGCGGCCCTTGGGCAGCGGCTGACCCCAGCCGGATTTTTCGGCGGCGAGATCGAGCACGGCTTTCGCCCGCGGATTGCGGTCGAGCAGCGCGCGGCGATAGGCGACCGGATCCTGTTTCGCGGCAGCCGCGAGCTCGTCGATGAAGCTTTCGGTGACGAAGACGTTGTGCGAGGGACCGACGCTGCGCCAGAACGCCGTCGGAATGCCCGGAGGTTCGATGCGCACATATTCGACATGGAAGTTCGGCAGGCTGTAGACCAGGTCGATCGCGCCCTCCGTCGTATCCGGATCGAGGCCATCCTTGAACGCCGGCGGCAGCCAGCGCGCAATGACGGAGGAGCCCGCAAAGCGGTTGGTCCAGACCACGGGCTTGCCGTCCTTGTCGAGGCCCGCCGCGATGCGGTCGAACCAATAGGGCCGGTACATGTCGTGCTGGATGTCCTCCTCGCGGGTCCATACGACCTTCACGGGACCATCGACCTGTTTGGCGATCTCGACGGCACGGACCGCGCCGTCGGCTTCCAGCCGCCGGCCGAATCCGCCGCCGATCAGATGATTGTGGACGATGACTTTCTCGACCGGCAGGCCGGCGGCCTTTGCCGCCATCGACTGCACCCGCGCGATGGCCTGGGTGCCGAGCCAGATTTCGCATTCACTTCCGCGGAAATGCACCGTGCAGTTCATTGGCTCCATGGTGGCATGCGCCAGGAACGGAAGCTGATAGGTCGCTTCGACCTTGGTCGCAGCATTCGCCATGGCCTTGTCGGCGTCGCCGATGTTCTGGGCGACCGCGCCCGGCCTGGTCGTCGCCTGCTCAAGCTCGCGGGCAACATCCGCCGTGCTGAGCCCGGCATGAGCGCCCTCGTCCCATTCGATCTTGAGCGCCTCGAGCCCCTTTTTCGCGGCGCCCATGTGGTCGGCCACGATGGCGACCGCATCATCCAGCCGGACGATCTGGCGCACGCCCTTGACCGCCTTTGCCGCCGTATCATCCACGCTCTTCACCCGCCCGCCAAACACCGGCGATTGCGCCAGCGTTGCGACCTTCACGCCCGGCGGGCGGGCGTCCATGCCGTAGATGGCGCTGCCGTTGACCTTGCCGGCTATATCAAGCCGCTTGGCAGGCGTACCGATCAGCCGAAACTCTTCCGGCTTCTTCAGCGCGACATTGGTCGGCACAGGCATTTTTGCGGCGTCGGCGGCCAGTTCGCCATAGCTGAGCTTCCGTCCGCTCGGCGTGTGGATCACCTCGCCCTCCTGCGCGCGACAGGATGTGACGTCAACGCCCCAGCGCTTGGCGGCGGCTGCGATCAGCATCACCCGCGCGGTGGCGCCGGCTTCACGCAGCGGCTTCCAGCCGCCGCGAATGGCGTTGGAATTGCCGGTCGCCTGCACACCCAGCAGCGGGTTGGCGTAGAGTTTCTCGTTCGGCGGCGCATGTTCGAGCTTCACCTGCTTGAGGCCGACCTCGAGCTCTTCGGCGATCAGCATCGGGATCGAGGTGTAGGTGCCCTGCCCCATCTCGACATAGGGCATGGTCAGGACGATCTGGCCGTCGCTGCCGATGCGGATGAAGGCGTTCGGCGCGAAGGTTTCAGAGCCGGCGGCTTCACTTTGGCCGATCGGCAGGCTCAGGCTCAGCAGCAGGCCGCCGCCGACGGCGGCGCTGCTGGCCAGGAAGTTGCGGCGGGAGAGATTGGTTTCGGCGGCGCGTGACGCGATGCGATCGATGATCATGGTCTACCTCCTCAGCCGTTCGCTTGCGCAGCGAGCTTGATCGCTTCGCGGATGCGGCTGTAGGTCCCGCACCGGCAGATGTTGCCGCTCATGGCATCGTCGATGTCGGAGTCCTTGGGATGAGGTTTCTCTGCGAGCAGCGCCGCGGCCGACATGATCTGGCCGGACTGGCAGTAGCCGCACTGCGGCACTTCATGGTCGAGCCAGGCCTTCTGGATCTTCGCGCCCGACGGCGTCGCGCCGATCGCCTCGATCGTCGTGATCTTGGAGTCGCCAACGCTGTCGAGCGTGGTGATGCAGGAACGGGTGGCCGTGCCATCGACATGCACGGTGCAGGCGCCGCACAGCGCCATGCCGCAGCCGAACTTCGTTCCGGTCATGCCGAGCACGTCACGCAACACCCAGAGCAGCGGTGTGTCGCCGTCGGCATCGATGCTGTGCGCAGTCCCGTTGATATTGATGGTAAAGGCCATATACCTCTCCTTCTTGCTGTTGGACCCGCGCGACGTGACGGTCACGCGGAGCGGTTCGTCTTAACAATAGATGTCGTCCGTCATATATCAAATCAAATTGAAGACGACGCCGACATTGCCGTGCGTGGCCTTCGAGTAGGGACAGAGCTTCTCCGCATCCGCGACCAGTTGCTCGGCGATCTTGCGATCGATGCCCGGCAAGCTGATGTTGAAGCGTGCACTGATGGAATAGTCATCAGCGCCGGTCAGTTGCAGATCCACCTCGGCATCGATGACGACCGAGGCCAAAGCCACCTTGTACTTGCGCGCGGCAAACCCGATCGCGCTTTCGAAGCAGGCCGACCAGCCGGCGGCGAAGAGCTGTTCCGGATTGGTGCCGATCCGCCGCGAGCCGGGCAGCGAGAGCTTGACGTCGAGGCGGCCGTCGGAGCTGCGGGCGGCGCCGTTCTCGCGGCCGCCGATCGTGTGGGTCCTCGCCGTGTATATCACCTTGCCGGCGACATCGGAATCCGTCGTTTTCTCGGGTTGGTCCATGTTGGTCCGATCTGAAGTTTCACGTTGCATGCCCTCACGGTGCCGCAAACTCCAGCAAATTGCCCGTTATCGATTGTTAGCAGTCGTTAGCGGGGCGACCTGACGCCCTCCTCATCTCTTCGGATACGCTGTGAAGACGTAATCCTTTGCCTGCACGATGGTGTGGCAGGCGTAGCCGCAATCGGCGCCCTCGCCTTCGGGCTTGAACGTGTCGGAGGCGGCCTCATAGTTGAACTGGGCGTATCCCCAATTGCCGATGTCCGAAAACCGCTTGCTATCCCTCACCATCAAATCGACATCGTGCAGGGCGTCCGGCACCGTTGTCGGCGCCGGAGCCTCGGCGCTTGTCTTTTTGGTCCAATGGATTTTCGCCATCTTGGCGCCGTCGGGGAACGGCTTGCCGTTGGCCGGAGCGCCGCTCCGGTAGGCCTCGATCATCGCGGGATTGCCGAGGATCACCTCGATCGTTTCCTCGGTTTCACTGACGGCGATGGTCTGCCAGTCCTCATATCCCCTGAACTCGGAGAATGAGAGCCCCTTCGGCACCTGCACCATGTACTTGTCTTGCGCGGAGATGGCCGCGCCTCCCGAGGCGATGAACAGGAGGGCGAACGTGGCGCCGGCGGCGACGATGCTGATCGCGGCGGCACGCAGCAGCTCGTGCCGCTCGTCGTTGATGACTTTCGAGCTTGATCGAGCACGCATCATGCATCTCCGCTGGTCTGGGGCCAATCAAGTCTGATTGACCCGGCCGGTTGCCTTGTTGCCAGGATCAAGATGCCGCAGGTGCCGCGAAATAGCCCGTTAAGGGTTGTTAGGGGCCGTTAATGGTTGCGAGCCGGCGGGAAATGCGCAGCGCAGTCGCCCATGACGGCTATGGTGTGATTCCGGCGACTGCTCTAAAATGCAAGCCCGAGAAAGCGCTACGAAAAAAGACGACGCCGATGACGCCGCCGCCAGCGCAAGTCCCAGAGATCATATCGTTCGGTCCTTTCAGCCTGGTCGCGAGCGAGAGACTGCTGACGAAGGACGGCACGTCCGTGGAGATCAGCGCCAGGGCCCTCGATATCCTGATGATCCTTTTGTCGCGTCCCGGCGAGGTCGTCAGCAAGAACGAACTGCTCACTCAGGCCTGGCCTGGCGTCACCGTCGAGGAGGGCAGCCTCCGCTTCCATATCACCACTCTCCGCAAAGCCCTCGGCGACGGCAAGGGCGGCGCCCGGTACATCACGACATCAGCGGGCCGCGGCTACTCTTTCGTGGCGTCCGTCTCGCGCTCGAGTGCTCCGGCTACGGCGCGTGTCGAGACCAGCACCGGCTTTCGCCAGGCCAACCTCCCCACCCGTCTGGGCGGAATGGTCGATCGCGAGGAGGACCTTGAAAAGCTGTCGAAGCGTTTGAACACGGAACGGCTTGTCACCATCGTCGGCGCTGGCGGCGTCGGCAAGACGACGATCGCGATCGCCGTCGCGCATCTACTGAGCGCAGCCTTTGCCGGCGCCGTGCTCTTTGTCGATCTCAGCATGCTGAATGATTCAGGCCTGGTGCCGACCGCCGTTGCCTCCATGCTCGGGCTGTCCGTCCAGAGCGCCGATGCAACGACGAGTCTGGTGGCCTATCTTCGCGACAAGAGGCTGCTGCTGATCCTCGACACCTGCGAACATTTGATTGACGCTGTCGCGGCGCTGGCGTCGGCCATCTTTTCAGGGGCCCCGCAAGTCCACCTCCTGGCGACAAGCCGCGAAACGCTGCAGGTCGAGGGAGAGCATATCTATCGGCTGGAGCCTCTTGCCTGCCCGCCTGATGATCCCGGCCTCTCGGCCGAGGTCGCGCGCAGCTTTCCTGCGACGCAGCTGTTCGTCCAACGGGCCATAGCAAGTGGTGCGCGCCTCGACCTCAACGACAGCGATGCGGCGATCGTTGTGGACATCTGCCGAAAGCTTGATGGCGTGGCACTTGCGATCGAATTGGCAGCGAGGCGCGTCGAGGCCTATGGTCTGCGGCAGACCGCGGCGCTTCTCGATCAACGATTGGCGCATCTCTGGGCCGGACCGCGTACCGCGCCGCCCCGGCAGAAGACGTTGCAGGCGACGCTCGACTGGAGCTTCGGGTTGCTTTCCCAAACCGAGCGCCTGGTGCTGCGCCGGCTCGCGATCTTTGTCGGTCATTTCACGCTCGACGCGGCTCTGGCGGTCGCAACCAGCGAAATGCTGGATCAGCCGACGGTTTTCGCAGCGATCGACAGTCTGGTCGCCAAGTCGATGGTTGCGCCCCGTCCGGTCGGCGCCATGATGCGCTATCGCCTGCTGGATACGACCCGCGCTTACGCGCTCGATATCCGCATCGGCGAAAGCGAGGCCGCCGACCTGGCCATCCGGCATGCCACCTATTATCGGCAGTGGCTCGAGCAAAGTGGGACGGAATGGTCAAGCCTGGCCAGCGGAACCGAACAGGTGCCCCACTTTGCCGGCTTGAACAATGCACGGGCCGCGCTGGAATGGTGTTTCGGTGAAAACGGCAACGCCGAAGTCGGCGTCAGCCTGGCCGCCGCGGCGGCGCCCGTGTTCCTGATGATGTCCCTGCTCGTCGAATGTCATCGCTGGTCGGAGCGCGCGCTGTTGGCGCTCACCGATGCAAGACGCGGTGGAGCTGAAGAGATGCACCTTCGGGCGAGCTTTGGTATCGCGTCGATGCATATTCACGGAGAAAACGACATCGCGCGCGCCTCCCTCGACCGGAGCCTGGTGATCGCCGAGGAACATGGCGATGCCCTCAACGAGGCGGGACTGCTCGGCATGCTCCACATGTTCCATTTTCGCGGCGGAGATTTCGGTATAGCCCTGCACTATGCAGAACGCTGCCGTACGGTCGCCGGAAGCGTCGACGACGCAGCCGCTACCGCATTGGCTCACTCGATCCTGGGCCGTTCGTTGCTGATGATGGGCGACATCAATGGCGCCCGCACGGAACTTGATGCCTTGCTCAAGATCTGGTCACCTACCCAGCAAAGCAGCACGATCTATCTTGTTCACGATCGACACTTCAGAGCCGGCATCGCGCTCGCAAGGACGCTGTGGCTGCAGGGCTATCCAATTCAGGCTGTCGAACGTGTGCGGGCGTCCGTCGAGGGCGCCGAGCGCATGGATCATCCGGCATCCCTGACGGTTCTCCTCGCCTGGGCTGCTTCGATATTTCTGTGGACCGGCGATCTGTCGGCGGCCGAGCAGCATGTGAGTTCTTCGATTGCAATCGCGGAATCCTATTCGCTGGGACCGTTGGCCGCCGTCGGGCGGGCGAGACAGGCGCAACTGGCGATTTGCCGTGGCGATGCAAGAGGCGGAGTTGCCAGTCTGCGCGCATCCCTGCAGGAAATCCACCAGATGCGCTACGAGCTGATTACGACCGAATTCAACATTTCGCTCGTGCAGGGACTTGCCGCCCTCGGACAATTTGCCGACGCGGCCAGGCGGCTCGACGAGGCGACACGGCACGTGGAAACAAAGGGCGACACCTGTTATGTGCCGGAGCTGCTGCGTGTCAAAGCCGGGCTGCTTCGATCCATGGCCGAGCCTCGCGTGGACGAGGCTGAAACCTGTTTGCTGAAGTCGCTGGAACTCGCTCGCGGCCAGGGCGCGCGCGGATGGGAATTGCGCACCGCGACTGATCTCGCTGCGCTGCTGGCCAATCGGCGTCAGCGCAAGCGCGGCCGGGCTGTTCTCGAGCCGGTATTCGCGCAGTTCACCGAGGGCTTCGACACGGCCGACCTGAGGGCGGCCGAGCGGTTGCTGACAAGCTTGAGCTAGCGCGGCAACAGATTGGTCTTCGCCAGATCGATCACCTCGTCGCCGCGCCCGCTCATCACCGCGCGCAGGATCCAGAGGCTGAAGCCCTTGATTTCCTCCGGCGTGATCGTAGGCGGCATCGAAAGCTCCTGCTTCGCCGTGACGACATCCAGGAGCGCCGGCCCGTTATGCCCGAGCATTTCCTTCATCGCGCCCGGCAGGTCGCCGGGATCCTCGACGCGGCGCGCGTGAATGCCCATGGCTTTCGCCATCGCCGCGAAATCGGGATTTTCCAAACTAACATTAGTGTCAACGAAGCCTGCGGCCTTCATCTCCAGCGCGACAAAGCCGAGCACACCATTGTTGAAGATCACGACCTTCACCGGCAGCTTCATCTGGGTGAGCGTGATCAGGTCGCCCATCAGCATCGAGAAGCCGCCATCGCCCGACAGCGAGATCACCTGACGGCCGGGGTGAGAAGCCTGTACCCCCATCGCCTGCGGCATGGCATTGGCCATCGAGCCGTGCACGAGCGAGCCGATCATCCGGCGGCGCCCGTTCATTTTGAGATAGCGCGCAGCCCAGATGGTCGGCGTGCCGACGTCGAAGGTAAACACGGCATCGTCGCTCGCCTGCTCGCTGATGATGCGGGCGAGATATTGCGGATGGATCGGCTTGCGGCCGGGCGTGCCTTGCGCCAGCGAGTCGAGCCCTTCCCGCGCCTTCTTGTAATGCGCAATCGCGTTGTCGAGATGCTTGCGCTCGCTCTTCGTGTTGAGCAGCGGCAACAGCGCCTCGATGGTCAGTTTGACATCGCCGACAAGACCGAGGTCGAGCTTGCAACGCCGGCCCAGATTTTCCGGCCTGATGTCGATCTGCGCGACCTGGCAGTCCGTTGGGAAAAACTGCTTGTAGGGAAAATCGGTGCCCAGCATCAAGAGGACGTCGCAGGCGTGCATGGCCGCATATCCCGAGGAGTAGCCGATGAAGCCGGTCATGCCGACATCGTAGGGGTTGTCGTATTCGACATGCTCCTTGCCACCCAGCGCATGCACCATCGGGCTCTTCAGGGTCTCGCACAGCTGCATCAGCTGTGCATGCGCGCCCGCGCATCCCCGGCCGCAGAACAGCGTGATCTGCTTTGCGTCATTGAGCATCGCAGCCAACGCCTTCAATTGTTCCGCGTCGGGCATGATCCTGGGCGGAGCGAGTGCAAGGGAGCGCGGCGTCGACAGCGCGCGCTTCGGCGGCGCGCGGAAGGCGACATCGCCGGGCATGGCAATGACGGATACCCCGCGCAGGCCCACGGCCGCGCGGATCGCGTTCTCAAGCACATAAGGCAGCTGGCTCGCATCCGAGATGAGCTCGCAATAATGCGAGCATTCCTGAAACAGATTCTGCGGATGGGTTTCCTGGAAATAGCCGCCGCCGATCTCACCTGACGGAATTTGCGCTGCGATCGCGAGCACGGGAACCCGGCTGCGATGAGCGTCGAACAGCCCGTTGATGAGATGCAGATTGCCCGGCCCGCACGACCCCGCACAGACGGCGAGCGCGCCGGTCATCTCGGCCTCGCCGGCGGCCGCAAACGCTGCCACCTCCTCATGCCGTACATGGATCCATTGGATCGTGCCACGCCGCCGCAACGCTTCCGTCAGGCCGTTCAGGCTGTCGCCGACAATCCCGTAAATGCGCTTGACGCCGGCCTGCTCGAGTGTCGCCAGAAGGAGGTCGGCTACATTGTTGATTGCCATGGCATTTCTCCAAAAATCCGAAATCGTCGCGCACAGACTGCTTAAAGCGTCGTCGATCCTGCATCACTCAGGCCTACGGCAGTCCGTCCTCGTCTGCCCGATCACGGCTTGTTTACCCCGACCTCCTTCCAGCTGTTTCCAAAAAAGCACGGTTGTTGGAGAACGATGGTGCTTCCGTCCATATCGGCGGTCATTAAAATGTGATGAGGGTGAGTGCGCTATAGGGGGCGCGACGCCAATGACGATGCTGGCCGAGCGTGTAACACAAACAAACGAAATCATTTCATTCGGCCCTTTCAGCCTGGTCGTCGGCGAGAGGCTGCTGACACGGGACGGTGCGCCGGTGGAGCTGAGCGCGCGCGCCTACGACATCCTGTCGACATTGATATCCCGTCCCAACGAGGTGATCAGCAAGAACGATCTGCTCACGCTGGTCTGGCCCGATGTCATCGTCGAAGAAGGCAGCTTGCGATTCCATGTCGCAGGACTGCGCAAGGCGCTCGGCGACGGCAAGGACGGCGCCCGCTACATCACCACAGCCTCCGGGCGCGGTTATTGCTTCGTGGCGTCGGTCTTGCGGTCGACAACCGCCGCCCGCGAGCCTGCGCACGTGGAAACCACGGCGAGCTTTCCGCACGCTAATCTCCCGACGCGGGTCGCGCGAATGGTCGGGCGTGACGAGGAGGTCCTGAAAGTATCGGCGCGGCTGAATGCGACACGATTTGTGACCATTGTCGGCCCCGGCGGAGTCGGCAAGACCACTGTCGCAGTCGCCGCGGGACATCATCTGCTCAATGCCTTCAACGGTGCCGTCCTGTTCGTCGATCTCGGCATGCTCAGCGACCCGAAGCTCGTCCCCACCGTCGTCACGTCCATGCTGGGGCTCTCGGTCCAATCCGAGGATGCGAGGGGCCTGACCGCCTATCTCAGGGAGAAACGGGTCCTCCTCATTCTCGATACCTGCGAGCATCTCATCGACGCGGTGGCGGCGCTTGCAACGCAGATTTTCCAGGCGGCGCCGCAGGTTCACATCCTCTCGACCAGCCGCGAGGCCCTCCAGGTCGACGATGAGTATGTCTACCGGCTGGATCCGCTTGCTTGTCCGCCGGAGGAGCTGGGGCCGACTGCGGCGGCAATCCAGGAGTTTCCCGCGACACGGCTGTTCGTGGAGCGCGCGGTGGCGAGCGGCGCGCGGCTGGATTTCACCGATGCGGAAGCCGCGATTGTGGTCGGCATTTGTCGCAAGCTCGATGGCGTGGCGCTCGCCATCGAACTTGCCGCCAGGCGCGTCGAAACGTACGGCCTGGCGCAGACCGCCGCCCTCCTCGACAAGCGCCTGACGCTGCTCTGGCTCGGGCCGCGCAGCGCGCCGGCACGTCAAAAGACCTTGCAGGCCACGCACGACTGGAGCTACGGGCTGCTCTCGGACCTTGAGCGGACGGTGCTCCGCCGGCTCGCCGTCTTTGTCGGGCACTTCACGCTCGACGCAGCACTCGCGGTTGCCACCAGCGCCGCGCTCGACAACGAGGCCGTTCTTGGCGCGATCGACAGTCTGGTCGCCAAATCGATGGTCGTGACCCGTCCCGTCGGCGCCATGATGCGTTACCGCCTCCTGGACACCACGCGCGACTATGCGCTCGGAATTAGCGCGAAGGACAGCGAAGTAACCGATCTCGCCGTTCGCCACGCCTGCTATTACCAGCAATGGGCGCAACAGGCCGAGGGCGAATGGTCGACGCTGTCGACCGGCACCGAACGGATTCCGCATTTTGCCGGTCTCAACAATGTCCGCGCAGCGCTGGAATGGTGCTTTGGTTCGAACGGCGACGTCCAGGTCGGCGTTCGGCTGGCTGCGGTGGCGGTGCCGGTCTTTCTCTCGATGTCCCTGTTTCCGGAATGTCAGCGCTGGTCACAGCGCGCGGTCCTTGCGCTTGACGAGACGACAAGGGGAAGCCTCGACGAGATGCGTCTTCAGGCCGGTCTTGGACTGGCGACATCGCAGATGCATGGCGACGGCGAAGCTGTAAGCGAAGCCTTGAACCGAAGCCTGGCGATTGCCGAACAGCGCGGCGACACGGCCGACCGGGCCGGGCTGCTCAACATGGTGCATTATTTCTATGCCCGCAGAGGCGACTTCAAGACGTCGCTTGAATACGCCAAGCGTTGCCGGTCGCTGGCCGACACGTCTGACGATCCGGCGCTGAAAGCGGTGGCGCATGCGATGTTTGGCCGGGCGCTGCAGGTGACCGGCGACGTCAGCGGTTCGCGCGCGGAGCTCGACGCTTTGATGCGCATATTGTCGGAGTCCCGGCGCGGCTCGGTCCTGCTTGGTTTTGATCCACACTATCGATCGGGCATCGCGCTGGCGCGGACGCTATGGCTGCAAGGCTTTCCGACGCAGGCGATGACAACCGCGCGCGAGGCCGTCATGGGGTCGCAAGCCATGGGTCATCCGGCAGCGCTGGCGCTGGTATTGGCCGGCGCGGCAACCGTTTCCCTCTGGTGCGGAGATCTCGATAGCTCGCAATCCTACACCGATTTGTCCTTCTCCCATGCCGAAGCCAACGCCATGGGCCCGCTGATGGCGGTCGGACACGCCCGCAAGGCGGAGCTCGCAATGCTTCGCGGCGACACGGGGCAAGGCGTTCTGGACATGCAGGCAGCGCTCGCGCGTATCCATGCCGCGCGGCTTGAGACGCTTTCGACCGAGTTCCACATGGCGCTCGCGCAAGGGCTGGCGGCGATCGGACGTGTCGCCGAGGCCATCCCCTTCAACGACGAAACCATTCGGCAGGTCGAACGCAGCGGCGAGATGTTCTACATGCCGGAATTGCTGCGCGTGAAGGCCGGACTGTTTCTCTCGCTGCCGCAGCCAAGCGTCGACGATGCGGAACGCTGCCTGGTGCAGTCACTGGAAATGGCCAGGGGCCAAAGCGCGCGCGGATGGGAGTTGCGCGCGGCCATCGGCCTTGCGTCACTGCTGGTCGATCAGGGGCAGCGCAAGCGCGCCACGTCCCTGCTCCAGGATGTATTCGATCAATTCGATGAGGGTTTTGAGACCGCGGACCTCAAGGCGGCCGAACGCCTGCTGGCGAAACTGGCAGATTGAACGCGCGTGCCGATTTCGTTCGTACGTAAGCGACCATGCCCCTTTTTCGCCGCCCGCGGCTTGCAACAGCTAACGCGCGCTAACAACCCTTAACGAGCCAATTGGCGAAGTTTGCGCGAATGTGAGCTCGCAACGGGCAACATGTGAATTGGCCGGGTTGGTCCGCCGAATAGTCGTCACGTCACGAGATCGTCCAACCGACAGGGAGAAGAAGAAATGTCAGACCAGATCAATCATCAGCGCCGCCGCTTTTTTGGCAGCGCCGCCATGACCTTGGCCGCTGCCCAATTCGCCCTGAACGGTGCTTTCGCTGCGCAACCGGCCAAATCAAAGCCGGCCAGTGTGCACGCCGTAAAGCCGGGAACCAACACCTCGTTCGCCACGCTGAAGCAGATCGATGCAGGCCTGCTCAATGTCGGCTACGCCGAGGCCGGTCCGGCCGACGGCCCTGCCGTCATCCTCCTGCACGGCTGGCCCTACGACATCTACAGCTTTGTCGATGTGACGCCCCTGCTCGCGGCCGAGGGCTACCGCGTCATCGTGCCCTATCTGCGCGGTTACGGCACGACGCATTTCCTCTCCGACGCCACCTTCCGCAACGGCCAGCCGGGGGCACTTGCCACCGACATTATCGCGCTGATGGATGCGCTCAAGATCGAGAAGGCGACCGTCGCCGGCTTCGACTGGGGTGGGCGCACCGCCGACATCATGGCCGCGCTCTGGCCGGAACGCTGCAAGGCCCTGGTCTCAGTGAGCGGCTATCTGATCGGCAGCCAGGAGGCCGGCAAGATGCCGTTGCCGCCGAAAGCGGAGTTGCAGTGGTGGTATCAATTCTATTTCGCCACCGAGCGCGGCCGCGCCGGCTACGACAAATATCGCCGCGAATTCTCGAAGCTGATCTGGCAACTGGCGTCGCCGAAATGGAATTTCGACGACGCCACTTTCGATCGCAGCGCGAAGGCCTTCGATAACCCGGACCATGTCGCGATCGTGATCCACAATTACCGCTGGCGACAGGACCTTGCCGAGGGCGAGGCGAAATATGACGACATCGAAAAGAAGCTCGCGCAGGGTCCCGTGATCACGGTCCCTACCATCACCATGGAGGGCGATGCCAACGGCGCGCCGCATCCGGAGCCGTCCGCCTACGCCAATAAGTTCTCCGGCAAATATTCGCACCGGACCATCAAGGGCGGCATTGGCCACAACCTGCCGCAGGAGGCGCCGCAAGCCTTTGCCGAAGCCGTCATCGACGTCGTTGCCGAAACCTGATCGGCATCAAGGGGCCTGCGGACCGGCCAATCGGCGGTCTGCAGGCTGCCTATCCAGCGCCCCCTGGAGATGAGAGATGCGCAAATTCCTCGCCCTCGCTGCGCTCGTCGTGATCGGCCTTGTCGCGCTCGCGCAGTCCGGTCCGTCGCTGTTGTTCGGCGGCTAAAGCGCGATGAGATTAGGTTGAATCGTCATCGCGCTTTGGCTTTTTGATTGAGCATGATCTTTTCGGAAAACCGCCACACACTTTTCCGGATCATGCTCTAGGAGCGCAGCGTCCTGAAAAAGCTTCGTACCTCCTGCACGAACAACGCCGGCTGCTCGAACGCGGCGAAATGGCCGCCCCTGGGCATTTCGCTCCAGTGCCGGATATTCGGAAACGCCTCTTCCATCCAGCGCCGCACCGGCGGCACGATCTCCCTGGGAAACACCGCGACACCCGTCGGAACGGTGACCTTGTACGGCCGCGGACGCCCAAAACTCTCCCAGTAGAGACGCGCCGAGGAGGCGGCGGTCTCGGTGATCCAGTAGAGCATCACATTGTCGAGCAATTCGTCGCGGGTAAGGATGTTCAGGGGATCGCCATCGCAGTCGGTCCAGGCCCAGAATTTCTCCAGGATCCACGCCGCCTGCCCGCTCGGCGAATCCGTCAGGCCGTAACCCACCGTCTGCGGACGCGTCGATTGCTGCTTGGAGTAGCCCGAATCCCAGGCCCGATAGTGCTTGAGGCCGGCGAGTGCACGGGCTTCCTCGGGCGTCGGCTGCTCGCCCACATTGGGCCGCGAGCCCATCGCAAGGGTGATGTGAATGCCGAGACAATGCGTCGGATCTTGCGCGCCGATCGCGGTCGTCACCGCTGAGCCCCAGTCGCCGCCCTGCGCAGCGTA
Source organism: Bradyrhizobium sp. (assembly GCA_035568535.1). GTDB lineage: Bacteria > Pseudomonadota > Alphaproteobacteria > Rhizobiales > Xanthobacteraceae > Bradyrhizobium. Next base: position 12,722 of record DATMNV010000208.1, on the reverse strand, counting down.
GCTGGTGTAACCGAGGCGCGCCATCAATGCCGCCCAGATCGCGGCGATGCGTTCGACACCGCAGCCCTTGGTTCTCGGCTTGTCCGAAAAGGCAAACCCCGGCAGCGACGGGCAGACCACATGAAAGGCATCAGCCGCAGCGCCGCCATGTGCGGTCGGATTGGTCAGCGGCTCAATCACCTTGGTGAATTCGACCACCGAGCCGGGCCAGCCATGGGTGATGATCACTGGCATCGCTTCCGGATGCGGCGAACGGACGTGCAGGAAGTGCACGCCGAGCCCGTCGATCTCGGTTACAAATTGCGGAAAGCGGTTGAGCTTCGCTTCGCGGGCGCGCCAGTCGTACTCCTCGCCCCAGTAACGGCAGATTTCCCGGACCCACTTCAGCGGAATGCCCTGGCTCCAGTCGTCGACCAGTTCGGCTTCAGGCCAGCGCGTGTTCCGCAACCGCGCCTTCAGGTCGGCGAGAACGTCATCTGGGACTGAAATGCGAAACGGCTTGAGCGCATCACTCATGTCGGCCTCCCACGATGTCGCAGCCTGTTCCATCCAGCCTGCTGGTTACAGAACGCCTACGCGATCAGGGAGTCCCCATCAAGACATCAAAACGCCGGCTTGGCTCACAAGGCTCGGCTCACACGGGCCGCTTGCAAACCAGATCGACTTCGATCAGTGCATCATAGGCAAGCCCGGTGACGCCAACGCAGGTGCGCGCCGGCAGCTTGCCGGCGGCGAAATACTTCCGGTAGGTCTCGTTCATTGCCGCATAATCCTCCTTGAAGCGCGTCAGATAGACCCGCGCCATCACGACGTGCTCGAGGCCGAGGCCGACACCCGCGAGCACCACCTTGAGATTCTCCATTACGGCTTTGGTTTGCGCGACAATGCCGTCGGGCAAAATTCCCGGCGTCGACGGCGTATCCGGCATCTGTCCGGTGACGAAGACAAAGCCGTCGGTTTCCACCGCGTGGCTGAAGGGCGCGACCGGTTTCGGCCCGCCCGGGATCATGTGGAATTTCAATGCTGCCGGTCCTTTGCTTGGAAATCAGGGCGCGTCCTGGAAGACCCGCTTGCCGATAATAGCGTGCACACCCCAATTGCCATCGACGACTTGCGTGACGCCGAAATCAACCGCGGCCGACATCAGCGCGATCGCCTCATCCTCGCTGAGGCCTTTGATGTTCATCAGGAAGCGGCGCATTTTTCGGAACGCGTCTTTCATGGCAAGATCGAGCGAGGACGTCGCATAGACTTCGCTCTGCCCCTGTGCGCCGAATTCCGCCAGATAGTTCGGATGGCTGAAGCCGGTCAGCACCCAGTCGGTCTCGGTCTCGATCAGGGGATAGCTGAGATCGGCGAACGGTTGGCCCGCAAGCCGGCTCTTCTTGTGCAGGATCACCTGGAACGTGCCGGTCATCGAACATTCGATCGCGGTGCCGCCCAGCTCGCCGTCGCCTTGTGCTGCATGGGGATCGCCGACCGAGAGCAGCGCACCCGGCACCGAAACCGGAAGATAAACCGTCGAGCCCTTGCCGAGTCGCCAATTGTCGAGATTGCCGCCGAAATAGGACGGCGGGATCGAGTCGACGAAATCCATCTCCCTCGGAGCAAGCGCGATCACACCGAAATGCGGCCGCAAGGGAACGCTGATGCCGTCGAGCACGACATGCCGGCGCTTCACCGAACCCGGCGCAACGGGCACGCCGGGATAATCATAGGTGGTGTGGGTGACGCCGGAGGGATCGGTCTGCGGCTCCCAGCGATAGGAATAGATCGCGCGCGCATGCGGCGTCTCGCAGGAATCGAAGATCTCGTAAATCGTCACGGTCTCGCGCGGCTTTGGGCCGCTGAGGAATTCATTGTAGTGATAGCCCCACCACGCTGCGACGCTGGAGCCGAACACTCTGCCCTCATATGGCGGATGGCGGCTTGGCCGCGGCACAATGTCGAGGATGCGTACCTCCAGCACGTCGCCGGGCTGTGCGTCCTTCACCGCGATCGGGCCGGTGCAGATATGCACACCGAACCCCTCGCCGGCGCCGCGGCCAAACACGGAAGCATCCATCGGACCGGCGCCGCGACGGTCGATATTTTTCCGTGCTGAAGTCCAGCCGAATACGCTTTCGGCACCCGCATCGTCCGCGATCATCCGCTCAGGATCATCGGAGGCGTGTTGAGTCAGCGTTTCGATGGTAATCGTGTCGCCGGAATTGATCTCGGCCTGCGGCGGTAGCGAGCGGCTGAAATAACCCCAATGCACGCGCGCTGCTTCCACTGCGATGTGATGATGGCTCGGTCCGGCCACGGCCTTCCGATTGTCCGTGAGCTGATCGGCGCAGGCCGCACTCGCCTTCACAGCCGTCAACGGCTGGTGCGCGCGCGATTGCGCCAGCGCTTCCTGCGGCCAGCCACGCTGGCCGATGGCAGGGGCGGCCGCACGCTCCGCCTCCTGCTGCCGGAATTCGCGCGGCGGCAATCCAAAACGATGGCGGAACGCGCGGGAAAAATGCGCAGAGTCGCCAAAACCGTAGCGATAGGCGATTTCCGAAATCGATTGATGCGCTTCGGTCGGATTCGACAAATCAGCCCAGGCGCGCTGCAGCCGGCGCTCCCGAACATAATGCGTGAAATTGTCGCCGACGCCTTCGAACAATTTCTGCAAATAGCGCTCGGATATCCTCTCCGCCTGCGCGACACGCGCGGGCACGAGATCGGGATCTTCGAGTCGCCGCTCGATGGTTTGGCAGATCCGGTAGAGGATAGCGGCTTGCGTCGCGCTGTGGCCGGCTTCCGAGGCCGGCGCCGAAAGGCGGTGCGTGAGAGTCAGCAGCAGATCGACCAGGCTTTGCGTGACTGCCGCCCATTCAACGTCGTTGAGGCCCTCCATCGTCCGCGCCGTGGCTTCCACCAGACGGGAGAACACGTCGGCTATTCCGTCGGGCGCGACCACCTGCGCCTCGTTGAGGCGTGGCTTGCCGGTGAGGCGACCGTGCAAGGCGTCCGAGGTGATCGACAGCACGACCGCGCGCAGGTCGCGCTGGAACACAACGCTGCAATCGCCGTTTCGTGGCAGCAGCAGGAAATGACCGATCGGAACGATGCGATGGCTGGCGCCGCTCCGCAGCACCACGCCATCCTCGATCGGCATCACCGCAATCGGCAGATCCTCGTTCGAGAGCGGCTGTGGCGAGATCGCCTGCGAGCCGGCCGACAAGCGGCCGAGCGCAACGCCAATTGTGTTCCGATGCGAAGCAGTCGCGTGGCCGTCATAAAAGGGGCTGGCAGCCGCGGGACGAAGACCGACAGCACCCAGCACGTCCCGCCAGGCTTCCGGGCGGTCGTCCTGCGCGTAGGATTCGCTTGTGAACGGACGGAAACTCATGCGTCGGCACCCACCACGAGGGAGCAAAAAGCAACCCCCGTGCCAGACAAGCCTCGGCCATGCCGCGCATGGCAGCGTCAGATCAGCGCGCATCATTCATGCCGGCGGCAAAAGCCGCTTTGGTTCAAAATCGCATCGGAACACGTTCTTCCGGATCGTTCCATGGACGCCCCAATTGGCGTCCACGACCTGGGTGACGCCGAAATCGGCGCCGACCGACATCAGCGAAATCGCCTCATCTTCACTCAGGCGATGCACAGTCATGAGGAAGCGCCGCAGCTTGCGGAACGCGTCGCGCATGGCGCGATCGAGGCTCGAATGGTTGGCGATCTCCACTTGCGCGTTCGCGCCGAGCTCGGCGAGATAATTCGGATAGGTGAAACCATAGACCGACCAGGCCTGCTCGGTTTCGAGCAAGGGGTGCGTGAGGCCTTCGAGGCTGGTGCCACCGAGATCGTTTCTCTTGTGCAGGATGAACTCGAAATCGCCGGTCAGCGAGGTCTCGATCGCGGTGCCGCCGAGTTCGCTGTCGCCCTGGGCGGCATGGGGATCGCCGACCGAAAAATACGCGCCGGCAACGGCGACAGGATAGAACATCCGCGCGCCCTTGCCGATGCGCCAGTCGTCGATATTGCCGCCGGTATAGCTCGGCGGAATGGAACTCACGAAATCGGCTTCCGATGGCGCAAGGCCCATGGTGCCGAAATGCAAACGCGCCGGCACCCTCACACTGCTCAGGATGTTTTCCCGCTTGCGGATGGTGGCGTGGTCGACGCGCACGCCGGGATAATCGATGGTCGCGTGCACGATGCCATCAGGATCGGTCTGCGGGGTCCAGACATAGTTGTAGACCGCCTTGGCGTAGGGCTCGCCCGCTGTATCCAGCTCGAAGATGGTGATGACTTCGCGCGGCTTCGGCTCCTCGATCAGGTCGTGGTAGTGAAAGCCCCAATTCGCCGCCACATTGGAACCGAAGCATTTGCCGGCATGGCAGGCGCTGCAGCTCGGCCGCGGTCGGATGTCGAGGATGCGCACTTCGAGGATATCGCCGGGCTCTGCGCCTTCGACCGCGACAGGCCCGGTCAACAGATGCACACCAAGGCCCTCGCCCGCCCCGCGGATGAACGGGCCCTCGGTCGGGCCGGAGCCGCGGCGCGCCACCGCCTTGTGCTCGCGGGTCCAGTGGAACACGCTCTCGGCGCCCGCATCGCCCGCGATCATCCGCTCGTAATCGTCATTGGCGTGATGGGTCAGCGTCTCGATGGTGGCGCGATCGCCGGAACGCAGCGTGAGCGCGGGCGCGACCTTCTTGCTGAAATAGCCCCAGTGAACGGTCGCCGGCGACACCGGCAAGGTGAAATGCTTCATGGAATTGCCTCTTTCAGGAAGCGGTCGGAACATCGAGCGAGCGCTGCGCGCATGATCTATCGGCATCTGGCCATCTCCGGTGTCCGATCCACATCCATCATGCTGAGGAAACGGGCGATGAGTGGGTGACGGGGATTTTGCAGCACCTCATGCGCCGGCCCCTCCTCCAGGATCGCGCCGCCGCTCAGGAACGCCATGCGGTCGGCGACTTCGTCGGCGAAGCGGATCTGGTGGGTCGAGATGATCATGGTGAGCCCGTCATCGATCGCAAGGCGGCGGATCACTTCGAGCACCTCGTTGACGAGCTCGGGATCGAGCGCCGAGGTCGGCTCGTCCAAAAGCAGCACGCTCGGGTTCGGCGCCAGCGCACGCGCGATCGCCACGCGCTGTTGCTGCCCGCCGGAAAGATGCCGCGGCAGCGCCCCGGCGCGATGGCTGAGGCCGACGCGATCGAGTAGTTCGTCGGCGCGCCGCTCGCTGTCGATCCGCGCCATGCCGTGCACCCAGCGCAAGGGTCCAGCGATGTTTTCCCGCGCCGTCAGATGGCTGAACAGGTTGAATTGCTGGAACACCATGCCAACGCCGACATTGGCGCGCTCATTGGCGACATCGCGCGGCGAGAGTTTCCGGCCGGCCGAGCTAAAGCCAAGGCGGCGGCCGCCGACGTGTACGGTGCCGTCATCCCAGTCATCGAGATGGTTGATGCAGCGAAGCAGCGTCGACTTGCCCGAGCCGCTGGCGCCGAGCAGCGCGACCACTTCGCCGACGCGGACAGTCAGGCTCAAGCCATCCAGCACCGCCTGCGCGCCGTAACTCTTGTGCAGGTCGGTCACCTCGACCGCGATATTGTTGCGGGCGATGGTGGCGGCGCGGCGCACGCGGTCCTCGCGCGTCAGCGCCAGCGGTGGCGTCTCGGCGAGTTCGGCCGGCGCAGCCGATTCGGCATCGAGCGCCGGCGCGTTTTGCTCGGCGAGATCGGGCTTGGTGAACGAATCCACCCGCCGCCACGGCAGATACTCGGAGAGTTTCCGCTGCCGCGAGGTGCGATCGAGGTCGAGCAGCCATTCGAAGCCGAGCTGGACGGCGCCGACCGCGCCCGTCAGCACGAGATAGAGCAGGCCAGAAGCAAAGAAGATCGAGAAAAAATCGAAGGTGGAGGACGCAAGCTGCGTGCTGCGCAGCGTCAGCTCCTGCACCGCGATCACGGACGCGAGCGACGAGTTCTTCAGCGCGCTGACGGATTCGTTGCCGAAGGCCGGGATCATGGTACGGATTGCCTGCGGCGCGATCACCCGTCGCATCAGCACCCCCGGCGTCATGCCGAGCGCTTGTCCTGCCACGATCTGCCCGCGATCGACACCGAGCACGCCGGCGCGGAGCATTTCGGCAATGAACGGCGCCTCGTTGCAGGCGAGCGCAAGGCCGGCAGCCATGATGGCGGGAAGCTTGATGCCGATGTGAGGCAGGGCGTCATAGGCAAACACCATCTGCAGGATCAGCGGCGTGCCGCGAAAGATCACGGTGTAGCCTCGCGCAAATACCGCGAGCGGCCAGAAGCGGCTGAGCTGCATCCAGGCGAGGATCAACCCGAGAATCAATCCGCCAAGAAGCCCGAGGGCAGTGACCTGCAGGGTCAGCTCAATGCCCTCGAGCAGATACGGCAGACTGAGGTAGTGGAGAAACAGCGACATCAGTCAGCCGTAAGGATGTCCGGCTCCTTGAAATTGTTCACGTCGAGCTCCCACTTCTTCAGGAGGTCCATGTGAATCCCGGCTTTCTGCACCTCGATCAGTGCCGCGAGCACGGCGTCACGGAAGGCGGGCTTGTCCTTCGGCACGGCGATGCCGACGGAGTATGGGATCGTCACCGCAATCGCCTTTTCCAGCTTGTCCGGGTTTGCCTTCACCGCATTATCGACCGTATTGACGTCGTTGACATAGGTGTCGGCGCGGCCGGCGAGGATCGCCTGGATACAGTTGGCGTTGTTGTCATAGAGCTGCAGCGTCGGCTCCGGCTTTCCTGCCTCCTTGCATTTCGGAGCGAGGTCCTGCACCAGCGGCACCTCGACAAAGCCGGTGTTTTCCGCCGCGGCTGCGCCGCACATGGTAAGATCGATGCCGTGAATGCCCTTCGGGTTGTCCTTGGCAACCAGCACGCCGTCGAACACCTTGGAATAGGTGATGAAGTCGGCCGCTTTCGCACGCTCCTTGGTGGCGTAGATATCGGAGATCACGATGTCGGCCTGCCCGCTCGCGAGCGTCGTCAACAACGCGGCAAACACCACGGGCTTGTAGGTCAGCTTGAAGCCGAGGCAATCGCCGATGGCTTCGCCGAGATCGATGTCGAAGCCGACATATTGGCTCGGGTCTTTCGGATCGATCGCCTCATAGCCAGGTGTGTGCGGGTTGATCGCATTCACCAGCGTCTTGCCCTTGAGATCGGGATATTTGGCCTGCAGGGCCGCACAGCCTGCTGGAGTTGCCGCCTGTGCGCCGAGCGACGCCAGGAATGCCGCGACAATTGCGCCCAGCGCAGCCAGGCGCCACAGGCGCCCTGGTTCAATAGAAAGCCATTTCCGCATGTTGCCAGCTCCTTCGAATTGTCATGGCGCCTGCCATGTTCCAAAGCTCGAAGGGAAGCCTAGGGTGAGCATGTGCGGAAAAGCTTGTCCGAGGGCGTACAAAAAATTGGATCAGGGCCATCCAAGTTTTGGGCAGTCCTGCACAAAAAAATGGCCGCGCGAGCGGCCATTCACGGAAGCCCGACATGTGCCGTCTTACTGGAGATATTTCGACGTCGGCAGCTTGGTTACGCGGTCGCCAGCGACCTTGGTGGTGTCTGCCTGGTCGCGGAGATGCACCGCTTCGGCCTGTTGGCGAACATGAGCGACATACGGGCTCAGCAGCTCTTTTGCGCGGGCGATGCCGGTCCGGGCGTCATTGACGTCAATGCCTCTCGGCAGCGGGGTCGCATTAAGCTGGCGATCTATCGCCTCGATGAGTTTCGCGACATCGTCCCGGTGCTGGCCGGCAACGAGTTCTGCCGACAACAGCCGGATCAGATTCAGCAACGCCAGCGTGGTTACGTCAGGTGTGTTGCTCATCGAAACCTCCGAACAATAGGGCGCAACTCCTCTCAACCCGGCACTGCCTCGGAAAGTTCCCGATGAATAAGGCCTTCCCAAGTCTCGCCCGTGGCCCGCAGCCGCCATTTTCATAGCAAGAAGTCGCTCGTCACCCCGAGATAAGAATCGGTAACCATTTCGGGCCCTTGCGGAGAAGGCTTTTGCCTTTTCCTTCGGCAGCCCAACCGACACGCTGCGCAAACCGATCCTCGATAGCGCACTCGTTGTCCCCCGCTTGTCCGCAGCATATCCACAGCTGCCAAGCAGGAGAATTTATAGTAGCTGTAATGGCTTGCTGCGCACCTGTCCACAGCCGCGCGAAGAGGTCTGCGAGCCAGTACATCAGTAGCCGTTCTGGTCCATTGCCGCACGGCAGGCCGCGCTCAGATTACCCTTCTGCCGCTGCAGGCAGGCGGTAATCGCGCGGACATTGGGGATTTCGCCGGCACACAGGCGGTAGACATCCGGCGTGCATGCGCGGCGTTGTTCCGCGGTACCCTGATAGGCCGAAGCGGCATTGGCGGAAGCCAGCGTGATCGCCAACCCTAGCGCCGAGGCGAGACGGTGAGAGGCCGAAAATGCAATGACCTTTGCACTCATGGCAGCATTCCCCTTCAATGGTTTAGGCGTCTCTGCTAAGATCCCGCTCGATTGCTGCGAGATACGCGAAATATTTCTGAATGAATGTGATTTTTCTCACACTTTCCGCGCGTGTAAGCCTCTTAGGGTGCGCGCGGGGACTTGAAAGAAATCAGTAACCAAACAAGCCGCGAGAGCCGGGTCGATTCAATTTAAGCGATCCCGTCAATCCGGAACAAAGACAGTTTTGCGAGGGTGCTCTTCCGAGCCTGGGAGCGCCCGAACAATGAGTGAAGCTGAGTTCGATCTTTTACTGGACGCCGTGCGAACGGCGATTGCGCCTGTCTTCGGGGAGGATCCCATGTTGGCCCGTCAGACGATTTTCAATGCACCGCCCAAGGCCGCCAACGACAACGGGCAGGTCTGGCCGTTGATTCCGTTTCCGGAAGGCTGGTACGCCGCCTGCTGATGCCGCTGCCGCGGATTGAGCTGCTCCCTTCTCCCACGAGACGATCGCGCAACACAGTTCGCTTAAGGTCAATGCCGGAATTTGCCTCCGCGCAGGACGGGCTTTAGAAGCTGCACTCGACGACGCAGCCCTCGCAACCGCGCATGCCCCCCAACGATCGCGTCCTGTTTCTCTGCACCGGAAACTATTATCGCAGCCGCTACGCGGAGGAGGTTTTCAACTTCCGCGCCCGCGCCGAGGGCCTGTCCTGGCGCGCGTTCTCAAGGGGACTGGCCGAAGCGAGCTCACCCGAGAATGTCGGGCCGATGTCTCGCTTCGCCCTCGATGCGCTTGAAAGTCGAATGATCGCGCCAGAAGGCGCGGCCCGGTTGCCGGCGCCCTGCTCCCCGGTCGACTTCGACCGGGCTTCGCTCATCATCGCGCTAAAGGAAGTCGAGCATCGGCCGATGGTCGAGCGGCGCTTTCCGCACGTCGCGGCCCGAATCGAATATTGGCACGTCGACGACATCGAGTTCGCGCCGCCCGAGGTCGCGCTCGCCAAGATCGATCGGGAAGTGGAAGCGCTGCTTCTGCGCCTGCCGTGAACTTTTCAACACATCGTTAAATGGGCTTCTGATCTGTAGCCGAGAGATCACACCTTTCCGCCCTCAATTACCGTGAACTTCCGCCTCCGATCAGGCGGGGTCTCAGTCGGCAGGCTGAGCTGAGCATTGCTACCCCAGCACCGGATACTCGAACGCAACGCCCTCCCGATCGCGTTAGATCACGCCGGCGGCGCCGAGCCGCTGCATTGACCTTCTCACGATCGTGCCAATCTTCCATCGGCAGCGATGTCACGGCGTGGTGCAGTTCGGCCGGGATAGTCTGTTGGCTGTCGACCGGCTTATTCGCCCACTGCCAGAAGCGATCGGAAGGCGTCCATCAGGGGCATCTTCTCTCGCATCCCCGGCATGCCCATGATCCCGCCAATTTGACAGGTCGTGAAACCGCTACACCTTGGGATCGTGACCGCTCGTATGCACATGATCGGGGCTCGTGCGATACGGAGTGATTAGGATGCGTTCCGCTTTGGCCTTAGGCCTGTTGATCACTCTGTGTGCTTCTGCCCACGCCGCAACGGTGCATCACCTCCGCACGCGCCATCAGGTCACCATTCAGCCCAGCCAAGGTACGTGCGTCCCTCCGGCGTGCTACAAGTTTCCAGGCTATCCGCCCTTACCTCCGGAGGCGGTTAGAACTCTTGACCCGTCCACCTTCGGAGGCGGTTGACCTAACTCACCTGGTCCCTCATCTGCAGGAACATCTGCTTCACGTCAGGAATGCTTTTCCCTACCTCATGCGATTTGTTCCCATCCCACCGACTTGCTTTCTTGTCGGATGCGCGAAAAATGGGTTGGTCAAGCATTGCGCCGCGCGGCCCGAGGCCGACGCGTTACACTGAGGCAGCAATGTAAAGCTGCAGTCGATGTTGCCGCCACCCATGCCGTAGGTCTGCAGGCAGACCGGGAAGCTCGGATCATACCTCTGCGCCTCGGCCGATGAGGCTGCGAGCATCGTTGCGATCGCGAGGATCGTCCTGGCCATTGCGCGCATCACGCGGGGCGTCAGGGATCTGTCAGGCCGCGCCGCGCAGAGGCAGAGGCAGCTGCACTGGCCGGCCGCCGCCATGTCGCTCGATGAAGTCTCCCAGAATCGGCGGGACCTCTCTGTCCTGTTCGGCGTACCATCGCGCTAGCTCGTCGGCGATCTCCTCCGACATGTCCCGCGACCAGCCCTCCGCTGTATTGAAGGCGACCACGCGAACGGGATTCGAATACTGGCCCGTCATTAAGTCCGTGATGACGATCTCGCGATCGGTGCGCTCGTCGTCGGTCTCTGGCCACGCTCGGCCCAGATGGCCGCCGAAATCATCTAGCACGAGGTAAATCTCGCGATTGTCCGTGTCCGGCACGATCGAGGGCGAACTGCGCATGACGCAACTCCACTGCTAACGCCTTCAAATAAGGCGCCGGCCAGGAAATTGCGAATCGGTTCACGATGCTGTGTCGCGCGGCCCGCGCGAATGCTTTGGCCTGATCGAGGGCTTCCTCGCTCGTGAGCTGTTCCGGCCTGAGCCGCCGGCCCGATTGTCGTCGAAATAGGAGTGCTGGCGCGGCCGCCCGTCGGAAAAACGGACTTCGAAGCTCCCGCACCCCGGCACGGCTTCGTGTTTGATCAATCGGACGGTCATCGCCCATGATTCCGCCGATCAGCGAGGTGCGCAAATCATCAATCCCTTGGGGCACGGAACGGCGGCGCGGCGCGCCAAGCCGCGGAACGCCGGTCCGCAGAGCCGGAGGCAAAACAGTGAGCGCAGAAATCATCAAATTCGGGCCAAAGGCCGCGCCGCCGCCGCAACCGCCGAAAGGGGGCATGCTCTCGCAAGAGCTCGACCGGATTTACGCGGCGCTCGGTGAAACCGACAAGGCATTCGTCAGTGGCTACATGCAGGCCCTGGTCGACATGCGGAGACAGCCATGAACCCGGAAAGAAAAAAAACAGCGCGCCAATTTCAACGATGAAATCCGCCAGCGCATTGATCTTGTCGCCACCGAATACGGCATCCCCGAACCGGAAGTTAAAAAGACTCGGGGCCGGTTGAAGCACTATGACCTGCTCTGCTTCGCGGAAAAATACGGCGTGGCCCTCGATTGGCTGATTTGCGGCGATTGGAAAAGCCTTGCTCGGATGATCGTCGCGAGGCGAACATGAAGCGCCGGCGGCGATCTCACCGGCAGCGGCTAGCCAGGCAACTCGTATGACGACTATTATTATCATCGTGCTCGTTGTGTTGATTGTCGGCTACATGATCCTTTATGGGCTGTGGTCGATTTTCCTCTGGCTCACCGAGTACGACGGCCTTTTTTGGCTGACAGTTGTGTTCGCCTGGGGCTGCATCGCCACCGTGGTCATTCTCATAGTCTGGTCAGCCCGACACTTGAACCTGCTTTAAGGCTGCCGTCCAAGTGCAAGGGACAAGGCGAACACAGGGCGCGGGGCTTCGGTCCTGCGTCGCGCTTTGTAGACCTCCAGGTGCGGCCGGCACGAAACCGGATTAGACTGTCCGTTTTGCGGTCGCAAAATGGATGTTCTAGGTATTGCGCTGATCGTCATTGGCCTCGCGTTGGTTTGCGGGGGGCTCATCTTGTGGCCTCGATCGCGGACCGAAGGCGAAGACGAGGACACGGATAGAGTTGGGCTCGCTGATCTAGTACAGCGCCTTAATGAAAGCAGCGACGAGGATCCCTTAAAATAAACAATGCGCAGATTGCACTGGGCGCCTGCCTGACCGCCGCCGAGCAAGCGCGGGAGATTGAAGCCAGTGACGAAGCGGCCTGCCGTGACACTGGAACGAAGCCGGGAACGCCGGCAAATGCCCAATGCCGGGAGGACATGTCGAACCGGCGGCACATGTCACAAATGGCAGCGCGCATCGGCATGCAGAATCAGATGTGGAGCCTGCAAGGGCATTGATCACGCGGGAGGCCGGTCCCCGACACGGTGATGTGCTTGGCGAGCTGGTTCGGATCGCGAGGGAGCTGATCGCGAAGCACGCTTAGCGAGCCTCGACAAGGGGCGCCGGGCTTCGGTCCCGCGTCTATTTCGTCAGCGTCAGCGACGTGATCTTGTTGTTCATTAGCCGCGCGAGGGTCATAGCTTCTGCCAAGGTGGTGCCTTCTTCAAGCTGAAGCCCCAATAGACCATTTAGTCCCTTCAGCACGTCGCCGGCCGGCTCTGCCGCAAGGAAGAAGGTTCCTCGA
>DATMNV010000207.1:0-15332 GCA_035568535.1 Bradyrhizobium sp. | reverse complement strand
AGTCCACAACCTCTCGAGATTGTAGAACTCGCGAACCTCGGGTCTGAACACGTGCACGATCACGTCGCCGGAATCGATCAGCACCCAATCGCAGTTGGGCAAGCCCTCGACATGGATGTTCTTGATTCCGGTTTCCTTCAGGGCCTTGGTGACGTTTTCCGCGATCGCGCCGACGTGCCGGTTGGCCCGGCCCGTGGTGATGATCATGTAGTCGGAAAATGCCGATTTGCCGTGAAGGTCGATGGTGACCGTCTCTTCCGCCTTCATATCCTCGAGGCGGGAGAGGATCAGTTTCAGCGTCTTGTCGGCGTCGGACGGCGCAGACAAGGCCGCAGCTTCGGTCGATGTTTTACGCGTGCTCTGTCGAGACTTGGGTAAAACTGACTTGGACAATACAGATGTGGCCAGGGACCATTCCTTTCACTGTATCGCGGGCGGCCGAATCCGGCAGCCCACGGACCATTCTACGCATGTGGGGTTAATGGATTCAATATCCATACCCCGTGCTCTCACGTCGCGGCCTTCCAGCTCCCATCCGGGTTCCGCAAGGTCGTCGACGAAAGATTCATTTTCAGCCCGGTGAGGAACACCCAGCTGGGGGTGCGCTGATCGGCAAGCCTTCCTGCCTCGTTCTCGGGCAGACGATAGGGTGCCAGCGCCTGCGCGGCGGGCGCGGCCAGCGCACGGAAACTCTGCGGAGGGCGATCGATCACTGCGATCGGTACCTGGGTCGCGATGCGCTGCCAGTGTTGCCAGCGATGGAATTGCGCGAGATTGTCGGCGCCCATGATCCAGACGAAGCGCAAGCCGGAAGCGCGGCGGCGCAGATAGTTGATCGTATCCACAGTGTATCGTGTGCGGATGACGGATTCGAGACACGTCACGTCGATGCGCGGATCGGCGGCCATGTCGCGGGCGGCCTGCGCGCGCTCTTCCAACTCATGCAGCCGGCCATTGTCCTTGAGCGGATTGCCCGGCGACACCAGCCACCAGACGCGGTCGAGCTTCAGCCGCTTGATCGCGAACAGGCTGATGGTGCGATGGGCGAGGTGCGGCGGGTTGAACGAACCGCCGAGCAGGCCGACGCGCATGCCGTTGGTATGGAGCGGGATCTCGTGGGCCAGCGACGGCAACGCAACTGACGCTTCGTTCAATGCGTGCCCCGCTGACCCAAGGAAAAGCTCACGGCCGCGTCTGCCCGGTGCCGTGAATACGATATTTGAAGCTGGTCAGCTGATCGACGCCGACCGGACCACGGGCGTGGAATTTTCCGGTAGCGATGCCGATCTCGGCGCCGAAGCCGAACTCGCCGCCATCGGCGAACTGCGTCGAAGCGTTGTGCAGTACGATCGCCGAGTCCACTTCCTTCAGGAATTTCTGCGCCGCATTGGCGTCCTCGGTCACAATCGCGTCGGTGTGCTGCGAGCCGTGACTATGGATATGCGCGATCGCGCCGTCGACCCCGTCGACCACGCGCGCGGCGATGATGGCGTCGAGATATTCGGCGTCCCAGTCCTCGTCGGAGGCCGGCTTCACGCGGCTGTCCGCGCGCTGCACGGCCTCGTCGCCGCGCACCTCGCAGCCGGCATCGATCAGCATTTCCACCAGCGGCTTGAGGTTGGCGCTTGCGCCTGCGCGATCGACCAGCAATGTCTCGGCCGCGCCGCAGACGCCGGTGCGGCGCATCTTCGCGTTCAGCACGATCGATTTCGCCATGTCGAGATCGGCGGCGTGATCGACATAGACGTGGTTGACGCCTTCGAGATGGGCGAACACCGGAACGCGCGCTTCCGATTCGACGCGGGCGACCAGGCTTTTACCGCCGCGCGGCACGATCACATCGACCGCGCCGTTCAGTCCGGTGAGGAGGAGCCCGACCGCGGCGCGGTCGCGGGTCGGCACCAGCGTGATGGAGGCCTCCGGCAGTCCGGCTTCGCGCAGGCCCTGCACCAGGCAGTCATGGATCGCGCGGCAGGAGCGGAAACTGTCCGAGCCGCCGCGCAGGATCACGGCGTTGCCGGATTTCAGGCAGAGCACGCCGGCATCGGCCGCGACATTGGGGCGGCTCTCGAAGATCACGGCGACGACGCCGAGCGGCACGCGCACGCGCTCGATGGTCATGCCGTTCGGGCGCTGCCAGCTCTCGGTGATCACTCCGACGGGGTCGGCAATGTTGCGGACTGCGGCAATGCCGTCGGCCATGGCGTCGACTCGCGCGGGAGTCAACGTCAGGCGGTCGATGAAGGAGCCGGTGACGCCGGAGGCGCGGGCTTCCGTGACGTCCTCGGCATTGGCGGCCAGGATCGCAGCAGCATTGGCGCGGATCGCGCGCTCCATGGCCGCCAGCGCGCGGTCCTTCTGCTCCGGCGAGGCCAGCGACAGCACCCGCGCCGCAGCACGCGCGGCGCTCGCGAGGTCGTTCATCAGGGTGGCCAGATCGGCATTGCCGTCGATGGCCTTGAGGGGCGCGCTCATGTCGTTTCAGCCCTTGGATTAAGGCCATGTCGTAGCATGGAATTTGAGGCCTTGGCGAGGCGCGGAACCGGCATGGCAGGGCGCCAGATTTCGGCCTTTTTGGGTCGGCCGATGGCCTACTTGGCCGGAATGGCGCCGGTCGGGCCCACCACGAGGTCGTCGCGGTGGATCATTTCGGCCCGGCCGCTGATGCCCAAAATCGCCATCACGTCCGGGGAGGAGCGGCCTTTGATCTTCTCGGCGTCCTCGGCGTCGTAGGCGATGAGGCCGCGGCCGATTTCATGGGTATCGGGGCCGCGCACCACCACGGCATCGCCGCGGGCGAACTGCCCGTCGACTCGGATCACCCCGGCCGGCAGCAGGCTTTTTCCGGCTCGCAACGCGGTCACCGCGCCGGCGTCGATGGTCAGCGTGCCCTTGGGCTCCAGCGAGCCCGCGATCCAGCGTTTTCGCGCGGTGACGGGGTTGGCCGGAGTCAGGAACCAGGTGCAGCGGCCGCCGTCCGCGATCGCCTTCAACGGATGTTCGATCTTGCCGGAGGCGATCAGCATATGGGTGCCGCCGGTGGTCGCGATCTTGGCCGCCTCGATCTTGGTGCGCATGCCGCCGCGCGACAATTCCGAGCCGGCATCGCCCGCCATCGCCTCGATCTCGGCGGTGACGCTCTCAACGACAGGAATGAGCCTGGCATTCCGATTTTGCGACGGCGGCGCATCGTAGAGCCCGTCGATGTCCGACAAAAGGATCAGCAGATCGGCGCTCGCCATGGTGGCGACGCGCGCGGCAAGGCGATCATTGTCGCCATAGCGAATCTCGTTGGTGGCGACCGTGTCGTTCTCGTTGATCACGGGCACCGCGCGCCACTCGAGCAGCTTTGCAATGGTCGAGCGCGCGTTGAGATAGCGGCGGCGCTCCTCGGTGTCCTGCAGGGTCACGAGAATCTGCCCGGCGCCGATGCCGTGCGCACCCAGCACTTCCGACCAGATCCGCGCCAGCGCGATCTGCCCGACGGCGGCCGCGGCCTGGCTCTCCTCCAGCTTCAGGCTGCCGCGCGGCAGTTTCAGCCTGGCTCGCCCCAGCGCGATCGAACCCGACGAGACGATCAGGACCTCGCGGCCCTCGCCATGGAGTTTCGCGAGATCGTCGGCCAGCGCGGACAGCCATGAGGCGCGCACCTCGCCCGCCCCTGAATCGATCAGAAGCGAGGAGCCGACCTTGACGACGATGCGCCGGAATTTCTTGAGCTGAGGGCGGGCCATGACGGCGGGTGCAAATGGGCAGCGTTTCGTGAAAGCAATACGCGCCACTTCCGGACTTTGGAAGTGGCGCGTTGCCGCGAAAGCGGCCGAAAGTCGGGGTTAATCAGCCCATCACGAAGGCGTTGAGCTTGTTGCCCTCTGGGTCGCGGAAATAGGCGGCATAGAATTGCGGGCTGCGCTGACCGGGAGCGCCCTCGCAACTGCCGCCCAGCGACAGCGCGAGCTTGTGGATGCGGTCGACTTGCTCCTTGTCCTTGGCGCCGAAGGCCGCCATCACGCCGTTGCCGACCGTCATCGGCTTGCCGTCGAACGGCAGGGCGACGCCGAAACCAGCGCCGCCGCCCTTGGCGCCCCAGGCGATGATACGGTCATTGGCCATGAAGCGGCCCATGCCCAATTCGCCGCAAATCTTGTCGTAGAATTCCCCGGCCTTTTTCAGGTCGTTGGTACCGACGGTGACGTAACCGATCATGGTTTTCTCCCTGGCACGTCTTGTGTGGGAGGGTTTTGCAGCAGGACGGCGGTCCGCGCAAGATTACCTCTCGCTAGTGTGGCTGCGGCCGTTCGCCCTATCGCCCATTCCATTGTCTGCTGCGTTCTGGTCTAAAGCGCGATGAGATTAGGTTGAATCGTCACCGCGCTTTAGCTTTTTGATTGAGCATGATCTTTTCGGAAAACCGCTACACACTTTTCCGGATCATGCTCTAGTTGGCCAAAATCATGCGGGAGGTGGGCTTGAGGATGCACCGTCGAGGTTTCATCGCCGGCGCGCTGGTGTTGCCGGTGCTGGCGACAGCAGGCCGGGCACGTGCCGAGTCCGGGCCGCTGACCAAGATCATCTTTCCCTTTTCGGCCGGAGGTAGCGGCGACACCTTGTGTCGGCTGCTCGCTCAACAGATCAGCCAGCCGCTCGACCGCACCATCATCGTGGAGGATCGCAACGGCGGCGACGGGCTGATCGGGATCAAGGCGGTCAAGGGCGCCAATCTCGACGGGACAACGATCCTGGTCACCACCGGGCCGACCATGTTCCTGCTGCCGATGGTGGAGACGAAACCGAGTTTCGATCGCGACAGGGATTTCATGCCGGTGTCGCTCTTGACGCGATTCGAATTTTGCGTCGCCATCGGTCCGGCCGTCGATGCAAAGGATTTTGCGGGCCTGGTGGCGTGGCTCAAAGCCAATCCCGACAAGGCGTCGTTCGGCGTGCCGAGCAACGGGACCATTCCGCATTTTGCCGGTTCAAGGCTCGAGGAAATACTGAAGATACCGCTGACGCGGGTCGCCTATCGTGGCACCACGCCGATCATCAACGACCTGCTCGGTGGACATTTGCCGTTCGCCATCATCACTGCCGCCGATGCGATCCCGCAGCATCGCAGCGGCGGTCTCAAGATTCTTGCCGTCAGCAGTGAGGCGCGGTCGCCGTTCCTGCCTGAGGTCCCGACTCTGAAAGAGAGTGGCATCGATCTAGTGGCCGGCGCCTGGTGCGGGATGTGGCTGCCGGCCGGCAGCCCTCCCGACTTTGCCGCGAAACTAAGTGCATCGGTGGTGGCAGCGCTGGCCCAGCCGGAGGTGAAGGAGAAGCTGCTCGCGATCGGGCTCATTCCAGTCGGCTCGACGCCGGAGGGGCTGGCGAAGGAGCTCGCGGACAACACCGCGTTCTGGCAGCCGATCGTCAAGGCCACGGGCTACAAGATCACGAACTAAGCTGGCGCAGAGTTTGCTGCGATCCGCGCCCGGATTGCGGCGAGCTCCGTCTCGTCCCAGATGCCGATCAGGATGCCGCCTTTGACTTGCATCTGGCCGCCGGCGTACTGCGCGATCCTGGCGTTCGGCGTGGTGATGTGCCCCTTCGGGTGCAGCGCCCAGTCGAACAGCGCCCCCTGCAGCCGCGCGATGACCTCGGCACATGACGGGTCCTCGCCGCGATCGGCAAACTCCTGTGGATCGCACTGCAGATCGTACAGCATCGGTCGGTAGCCCGTGGCGTGGACGTATTTCCAGCGGCCGTCGAACACCATGAACAGCCGGCAGCGTTCGATCGGCTGGTTCAGCTTCAGCCGCACATCCTGCATGGCGTAGTCATATTCGGAGAACACGACCTCGCGCCAGGACGGGCTTTCGCCGCGCAAGAGCGGCATCAGCGAGCGACCCTCGAGGATATGGTCGGGCGGCGTGCCGTCAAAGTACTCGATGAAGGTTGGCGCGAGGTCGATCGCTTCGACCAGCGCGTCGCAGACCGTGCCGCGCGTGGCGTCGGCTGACGCGGACGGATCGATCACGATCAAGGGAATCTTGGCGGATTGTTCGTGGAACAGATCCTTCTCACCCATCCAGTGATCGCCGAGATAATCGCCATGATCCGACGTGAACACGATCATGGTCGTGTCGAGCAGGCCTCGCTGCTCCAGAAAGCGCATCAGCACGCCCATCTGGTCGTCGATCTGCTTGATCAGGCCCATATAGGTCGGGATGACCTTCTCGCGGGCTTCGTCGCGCGACATGTTGCGGGAGTAGCGCATATCCATGTAGGCGGCGAACACCGGATGCGCCTCCTGGCGTTCCTTCTCCGAGCGAATAGCAGGCGGTACATCCTTTGGGCCATACATGCTGGCATAGGGCTCGGGCGCGATATAGGGCCAGTGCGGTTTGATGTAGGAAAGATGTAGGCACCACGGTCGGCCGTCGCTCTCGGCCTCCGTGATGAAGTCCATCGCCCGCCGCGTCATGTAGGGCGTCTCGGAATGCTCCTCCGGTACGCGGGCTGTCTTGTCGGCATGCACCAGCAGCCAGCCATTTTGCAAGGAGCCGTCGGCGTCCTCGCTGGAATTGGCCCAGTGCTCCCAGGGATTTGCCGAGTCAAAACCGTGTTCGCGCAGATAATTGTCGTAGCGCGGACGAGGGCGTCCCGTCGGATGCAGGCCGTCGTCGCGCTCGTACGGCTCGAATCCGCATTCGGACACATGCACGCCGATGATCGAATCCGGCGCGATGCCGAGCGTCTTCAACCCTTCAAGGTCAGGCGCCATGTGGGTCTTGCCGACCAGCACATTGCGCACGCCGATCTTCTTCAGGTGATCGCCCAGCGTCGGCTCGCCGACGCGCAGCGGCCAGCCGTTCCAGTGCGAGCCGTGCGAGCGCATGTAGCGGCCGGTGTAGAACGACATGCGCGAGGGGCCGCAGATCGGCGACTGCACATAGGCGTTGGAGAAGCGCACGCCGCGCCTGGCCATCGCGTCGATGTTCGGGGTTTTCAGCGTGGGGTGGCCGGTACAGCCGAGATAATCATGACGAAGCTGGTCGCACATGATCCAGATGACGTTCTTGGTAGTTTTCTTGGCTCGCGCCATTGTGCCGGCCAGCCCTTACGCTTCCCAGGGCGTCATTTGCGCTGCGCGTTTTGCTTTGCTGGTAATCTGCTTGTCCCCGATCACCTCAGTCAGCGCGCGCAGCGCTTCCTTGACGCCTTGTCCGGTCGCGCCCGACATCAACAGCGGCGTCTTCTTTGCAGCGCGCTTGAGGCGGTCTTTTTGCTTCTTCAATTCGTCCGGCTCGACCGCATCGATCTTGTTCAACCCGACGATCTCGATCTTCTCCGTGAGCTGTCCGCCATAGGCCTCCAACTCGGTGCGAACCGTCTTGTAGGCTTTGCCAGCGTGCTCGCAGGTCGCATCCACCAGATGCAGCAGTACGCGGCAGCGTTCGACATGGCCGAGGAAACGGTCGCCGAGGCCTGCGCCCTCATGCGCACCCTCGATCAGGCCCGGAATATCCGCGAGCACGAACTCGCGTCCATCCGCGTTCACGACGCCGAGCTGCGGATGCAGCGTGGTGAAGGGATAGTCGGCGATCTTCGGCCGTGCCGCGCTGACCTTGGAGAGGAAGGTCGACTTGCCGGCATTGGGCAGGCCGACGAGGCCGGCATCCGCGATCAGTTTCAACCGCAGCCAGATCCAGCGCTCTTCGCCCACCTGGCCGGGATTGGCATTGCGCGGCGCGCGGTTGGTCGACGACTTGAAATGCGCGTTGCCGAAGCCGCCATTGCCGCCTTCGGCGAGCACGAATTTTTCGCCGAGCGTGGTGAAGTCGTGGATCAGCGTCTCGCGGTCCTCGTCGAAGATCTGCGTCCCCACCGGCACCTTCAGCACGATCGGCTTGCCATTGGCGCCATGGCGGTCCTTGCCCATGCCATTCTCGCCCTTCTGCGCCTTGAAGTGCTGCTGGTAGCGGTAATCGATCAGCGTGTTCAGCCCGTCGGCGACCTCGAAGACAACGTCGCCGCCGCGGCCGCCATTGCCGCCGGAGGGACCGCCGAACTCGATGAACTTTTCGCGGCGGAACGCCACGCAGCCGTTACCGCCGTCGCCGGAGCGGACATAGACCTTGGCTTCATCGAGGAATTTCATGGGACCTAGGTAGGCCAGCGCCGCCTGTGCGGCAACCCAAGATATCCCGAAAGCCGGCATTTTCCGACTGTCGTCAGGTTTGTCGCGTGGCTTCGCATGCGCTGTTCCGCACCCGCTTGTGTGGTACTTTCGCTGGTCCCCGATCCGGGGAGACAAGGGGGATTGATGAGACGCCGCCAGTTCCTGGGCCTCCTTGGCGGCGCCGCGGCGTGGCCGCTCCCGGCACGCGCGCAGCAGGCGGCCGCGAGCCGGCGGCTTGCGATCTTCAGCCCGTTCGAACCGGCCGCCCTGATGCGGGAGGACAGCGACAACCGCTACTATCGCGCATTGTTCGATGAGCTGCGCCGCCTCGGTCATGTCGAGGGCAAGAACCTCACCGTCGAGCGCTATGGCCGCGAGAGGAGCGCGGGCGGACTTGCCGCGCTCGCGGTGGAGGTCGTCAGCGCCAAACCCGACGTCGTCTTTGTCGTCGGCCCCGGTGCGATGCTGTTCAAGCGGGCGGAGGACGGGATTCCGGTCGTCGCACTGACCGGCGATCCGGTGGCACAAGGCATGATCCAAAGCCTCGCGCATCCGGGTGGCAACATCACCGGTGTGAGCGTCGATACCGGCCCTTCGATCTATGGCAAGCGGATCGTGCTGCTGCGCGAGATGTTTCCAAAGCTCGCCAAGCTCGGCTATCTCACCTTGCGTACCGGCCAATGGGAGGCTGGACGGGGCCGCGACATCCGCCAGGCCGGCGAGGCCGTCGGCGTTGAGGTCATTCCCAGCCTGGTCGATCTGCCGACCGGCGAAGCCGTCTATCGCGATGCGATCGCGCAAGCTTCGCGCGACGGCGCCAACGCCTTCATGGTCGACGACAATCCCGACACCATGGCGAACCGGACTCTGATTGCAAACCTGATCGCAACGGCAGCGCTGCCCGCGATCTATCCCTTTGCGGAGTTCGTCGAGGCCGGCGGCCTGATGGCCTATTCGTACGATTTGGTGGAATTGAACAAGCGCGTCGCCAGCAATATCGACGGCATCCTGAGGGGCGCCAATCCCGGCGATATCCCGTTCTACCAGGCCTCGAAATTCGAATTGTCGATAAACCTCAAAGCCGCGAGGGCGCTGGGTCTCGACATCTCTCCGACGCTGCTGGCGACCGCGGACAATGTGATTGAGTAGATCATGCCGGCCGCCGGCGGATCAGAAACTTCTGCATCCCCTCCAGAACCAACTCCTTGCGCTGGTTGTGCACCGTGCTGCGCAACGTCACCACACCGGTGGTACGGCCCGGCGCAAGCTCCACAACTTCGAGCGCGGGATAGATGGTGTCGTCTGCATAGACGGGCTTCAGGAAGCGGCTCGATTGTTCGAGGAAACCGACGAGCGATTCCTCGACCAGGAAGGGAAACAGCCCGGCGCCCGGCGCGGTGTGGATCAGCGTCTGGAAGCCGTGCGCGAGCAGGTGCGGCATGCCGCGGGCGCGGCAATATTCGACGTCGTAATGCACGGGGTGCGTGTCGCCGCTCGCGGTCTGGAACGCCGCGAAGATCGCCGAGGTCTGCGTGCGGCCCGGGAGCACGAAGCGCTCGCCAAGCACGAAATCCTCGAACCAGCGCTGCTGTGTCACCATGCGATGGGTCGCGGGGTCGAACTCGATCATGGCGTGCTTCCTGATGCATGCGGCCGTTTGACCCATCGGTATCGCAGAGCAGCCCGCGCGGCAATTGGGCTTGCCTGAGACATTGGTGCGTCTAAAACAGCGCCGTCATGAGCCTTTTGGCACGAATTTCGACTCACACCGACGAGCGCTCCGCGCGGCTGACCGGCATCGGGCTGATGCTGCTCGGCGTCTTCATGTTCTCGTTCGGCGATGCGCTCGGGAAATATCTGGTTTCGACATATGCGGTCGGGCAGTTGCTGTGGCTGCGCGCCTGCGCGGCGCTGCTGGTGCTGTCGCCGTTGATCTGGCGGCAGCGCGACAAGTTTTTGCAAGTGGAGCGGCCATGGCTGCAGGCGATCCGCATCCTGCTCTCGACGCTGGAGGTCGCGGCGTTCTTCCTCGCCACCGTCTATCTGCCGCTTGCGGATGTCACGACCTACTATCTCGCGTGTCCGATCTTCGTCACCGCGCTGTCGGCGCTGGTGCTGCGCGAGCAGGTCGGCTGGCGGCGCTGGAGTGCGATCCTGATCGGCTTTGGCGGCGTCCTGATTGCGCTGCGGCCATCCGCGCAGACCATCAGCTGGCCGGCGATGATTGCGCTCGGCGGCAGCCTGTCGTTTTCGATCCTGATGCTGATCACGCGCTCCCTGCGCAACACGTCCGACATCGTGATGGCGACATCGCAATTCGCAGGCACGTTCCTCCTGGGCGCGCTGATGTCGCCATTCGGCTGGGTGACACCGAATGCTGCCAGCCTCGCGATGTTCGCCGCCGCCGGCTGCGTCTCGGTCGCCGCACTGATCTGCGTCAACAGGTCGCTGAAGCTCGCGCCCGCGAGCGTCGTCGTGCCCTATCAATATTCGATGATCGTGTGGGCGGTGATGTTCGGCATCGTGGTGTTCGGCGACGTGCCGCAGCCCGCGACGATTGCGGGCGCGGCGATCATCATCGGCGCGGGCCTGTATATCTTCCTGCGCGAGCGCAAGCTTGGGCGCGAGGAGACCGCGGTCAATCCACCGGCCTGAGTTGTCGTCCCGGGCAAACGAAGCGCGACCCGGGACCCATGACCACCGACGCTGGTCTGTTTGCAGCTGGAGCTCCAGCTTGGCGCAACAACGATGTCCTGTGGTTACGGGTCCGGGCTTGCGCCGGGACGACAGCTTTTGCGCGGAGCCCCTACCGCACTCTCTTCGTCGAGCTCGCCCAGTTCTTCAGCGACGACCAGACGCTGCGGGAGAGGCGGAAGCAGTCGACCGGGCTGGAGGAGCCGAGCGCCTCGAAGCGGTGCAGCTCGACGCCGCTCCACTGGAAGCCGCACTTCTCCAGAATGTTGCGCGACATCGGGTTGGCGACGCGGGCGCGGCCGAACAGCACCTCGTGGCCGAACTCCTCGAAGAAATAGTCGATCACCGCGCGCGCGGATTCGGTGCCAAAACCCTGGCCCCAATGCTCGAAGCCGAGCCAATAGCCGAGCTCGGGCGCGTCCGGTTCGCGCCAGCTGAGGCCGACCATGCCGACCGGCACAAAATTCTGCTCGATCAGGAACGCCACTTCGCTGCGGTCGGCGGCGACGCTGCGCACGAACGCGACGGCATGTTCCTGCAGATAGGGATGCGGGAGACGACGGGTATTTTCCGCAATGCGCCGGTCGTTGGCGAGCCGCGCGATTGCTTTTACGTCCGCGAGGGTCGGGCTGCGCAAGGTCAGCCGTTCGGTCTCGAGGACGCAAGGACAGGCCCCGCGCAAGGTGGGGGGCGGGATAT
This sequence comes from Bradyrhizobium sp., assembly GCA_035568535.1. Taxonomy (GTDB): domain Bacteria; phylum Pseudomonadota; class Alphaproteobacteria; order Rhizobiales; family Xanthobacteraceae; genus Bradyrhizobium. Next base: position 3,775 of record DATMNV010000207.1, on the reverse strand, counting down.
CCTGCAACATGGTCGGCTCCGTCAATATCAACAAAACGAAAAAGGAGAGGCCGGTTTCCCGCCTCCCCTTTGGAGCCTCTGCGACTCCGCCGGTTTGTCAGGAACCCGGCGGACTCATAATGATCCACCGTCTATTCGGCTGCAGCCTCAGTCATCGGGCGAACCGATACGAACGTGCGGCCGTTGGCTTTGGCCCGAAACTCGACATGACCCTCCACCTTGGCGAACAGGGTATGATCGGTCCCCATGCCGACATTAAGGCCGGGATGCCAGGTCGTGCCGCGCTGACGCGCGATGATGTTGCCGGGAATCACATGCTCGCCACCAAAGGCCTTGACGCCAAGGCGCTTGCCCTTGGAATCACGCCCGTTCCGCGATGAACCGCCTGCCTTTTTGTGAGCCATGGCCCGTCTCCAAACTTACCCGTTCTCTTAAGTCAATTCCGTGAAGGAATCATTCACTTTTTGTCACGTCTTCTTGGTCGCCGTCGTAACCGTGACGGAGACCTTACTTCTTCGCCGCCGGCTTCTTCGCAGACGCCTTATTCGAAGCTGCCTTGGGGCGCGGTTTAGCCGCAGCGGCCTTGGCGACCGGCTTCTTCGCCGCCGCCTTCCTGGCGGGCTTCGGCGCCTCGTCGCCGTCCTCGGTCGGCTCCGCCACCTTCTCCCTCTTCGGCCGCGGGCCGATCGAAGGTTTGGCGTTATCGGCGAGGATCTCGGTGATGCGAAGCACCGTGATCTCGTCGCGATAGCCGCGCTTGCGGCGCGAATTCTTGCGGCGGCGCTTTTTGAACGCGATCACCTTCGGACCGCGCTTGTGCAGCAGCACTTCGGCTGCAACCGAAGCACCCGCCACAACAGGCGTTCCTAGCGTCGGCGTGTCACCGCCGAGCACCAGCACTTCACCAAGCTGCACGATCGTGCCGACGTCGCCGGCGATCTTGCCAATCTCGAGCACATCATCCGGAACGACACGGTATTGCCGGCCGCCGGTCTTGATGACTGCGAACATCGTTTAATTCCTTCGTGTTCGATCCCGGCCTCGGAACGAAAGTCCGGGCCGGCTTTTTGTTCAGTCGTTATGGGTACGTTTCGCGCGATCCACTGCAAGTTCGGCGGCGGACTCGGCGCAAAAACAAGCGGCGCGAGAAATCCCGCGCCGGAATGGAGCGGACTTATAGCGGCAAAAGCCGGGGAGTCAAGGCGAACTGAGCCCAAAACCGGCCAAAAATGAAGGATTTGGCCGATTTTCGCCGCCTCTCGCCCTCCCTCCGGTGGAGCCCGCGCCTCGTGAAACCAACGGGTTCCCACGCCGTTGTCCCGCCAGACAACGAAGCGGGCAGGCACGCATGGCTGAGGACGTCATCACCAACACGGGCATCGCGCACCATGGTGCTACCCGGCTGCCCTCGGTCGATGTCGACACCTTCAATATCGAATTGAAGGACGACGAGGGCTTTCTTGGCGACCGCGCCTCCAAGGGTGCGTTCCGCAAGATTTTCGACCGCTGGCGCAAGCCGCTGCGCAAGACTGGCAAGGACCCGTTCGGCGACGTGCCGTCGGAGGACATCAGCAAGAAGGCCCTCGACGACATGCTGGTCGGCAACGACGCCGAAGCGTCCGCCGTGGTGCACAGCGCGATCGAGGAATTCGCCCAGGAACTGGCTCATGTCACCCGCCGCTTCCTCAAGACCAAGGCCTGGGCCAAGACCGAGCGCATCGTGGTCGGCGGCGGCTTTCGCGACAGCCGGCTTGGCGAGCTTGCAATCGCGCGCACCGAGATCATCCTGCGCGCGGAAGATTTCAAGACCGAGCTGATGCCGATCCGCTTTCATCCTGATGAAGCCGCGCTGATCGGCGCGCTGCATCTCGCGCCCTCCTGGATTTTCGAGGGCTGTGACAGCATCCTTGCGGTCGATATTGGTGGCACCAACATCCGCTGCGGCGTGGTCGAGACGCGCTGGAAGAAGGCGGATGATCTGTCAAAGGCGGAAGTCTGGAAATCCGAGCTGTGGCGCCATGCTGATGACGAGCCGACGCGCGAAGGCGCGGTGAAGCGGCTGGTGAAGATGCTCGGACTCCTGATCGATGCGGCCGATGAGGAAGGATTCAAGCTCGCGCCGTTCATCGGCATCGCCTGTCCCGGCGTGATCAAGGAAGACGGATCGATCGAGAAAGGCGCCCAAAACCTGCCGGGCAATTGGGAGAGCAGCAAGTTCAACCTGCCGGCGAGCCTGGTCGAGGCGATCCCCGCGATCGGCGACCACGACACCGCGGTCATGATGCACAATGACGGCGTGGTGCAGGGATTGGCCGAAGTTCCCTTCATGCAGGACGTGGAGCGCTGGGGCGTGCTTACCATCGGCACCGGGCTCGGCAACGCGCGCTTTACCAATCGCCGGAAAGAGAACGGCAAGGGCAACGGCAGCAAGAAAGACAAGAAGTAACCTTTCGCGGTTAGGTTAAAATCGACTTCAAGTTGCCGCCGCCCGCGCAATTGCTAGCGTCTCCTCGTCGCTCACACTGGCCGGCGAGACCCCAACTTTCCGATCAGTATTTCAATGAGACGGCACGGGACCGCCATTGTTGTATCGCGTATGGCGGTCCCACATTTTTTCCGGCCATTTTGGATGGGCGCTCCGCCGCTCGTACGCCTCTCCTCGAAAGGGAGAGGCGATTTTGCCGTTATGTTTTGCACATGATCTCCGCGCGAACGCCACACGTTTGTCGCGAGGGAAAACCGGGTCCCATTTTTGCGGATCATGCGCTCCATCCGATGCGATTGAAAAATGCAGCAATCTCGTTTGCGGCGCGGTCCGGATCTTCCCGGTGCGGGAAATGTCCAACGCCGGAAAACATCGCGAGATCGAGATTCGAAAACGTCTCGCTCATCCGATCGGTCCAGGCATAGGGAAACAGCGGATCGTGCTCGGCCCAGCGCACGCAGGTCGGCACGTCGATCGGCGGCAATTTCGGCACCTCACCCTGCATCATCCTGACGCGCCCGGCATGCGCTGCCCGGTAATGCGCAAAGCCGCCGGCGAGATTGCCCGCCTTGAGGAAATTGTCGGTAAATACTTCGAGCACCTCGTCGAACGCGTCCTTGCGATGCGACCAGTTCTTCAGGAAATGCCCGATATAGGTCCGGCAGCTCTCGCGCGTCGCGCCAACCAGCGCCGGCGCCATCTCCATCTGGTGGAACGATTGATACCAGATGTGATTGAGCCGGTCCGGCGCGCCCATGCGCGCTCCGATGCCGGGATAGACGAAGTCGAAGAAGAACAGTCCGGCGAGGCGCCGGGGCGCAGTTCTCGCCAGTGGCTGCATCACGGCGCCACCGACATCATGGCCGACCACGCCGGCTAGCTTGATACCAAGCGCATCCATCAGCGCCAGCATGTCGGCTGCGTGCTGGTCGGGCCCGTAGGCGCCGTCCGGCTTGTCGCTGTCGCCGAACCCGCGCAGGTCCGGCGCGATCAGGCTGTAACGGTCGGCCAGGGAGGTCATGATCGGCTCCCAGGTCAGCCAGAATTCCGGCCAGCCATGCAGCAACAGCAGCGGTTTACCGGTCCCCGCCCGCGCCGCGTGGAACGATGCGCCATTGGCCCTTATCTGAAAGTGCTCGATCATCGGCGTTCCCCTGTTTGGCGGTCGAAATGGTCCAAGGAAAGGTCAAGGAAAGGTCCAATGATTCATCATTCCGCGCCTTGTCTGGTCAGCCGTCCTCGCCTAGAACACGGCCCCGACCACGGGGGCTCCGCCCCTGATTTGGCGCC
>DATMNV010000206.1:0-3437 GCA_035568535.1 Bradyrhizobium sp. | reverse complement strand
CTCATGGCCGACGCGGATTTCGCCGAAGGAATATTTGTCGGCGAGATCGGCCAGCGCATCCATCTGGTCGGCGGTGGCATCGCCCGGAGGGCCGCCCACCGGCTTCAGCGAGATGGTGACGATCGCGTAGCCCTGGGCCTTGTGCGGGAACACCGAATTGGTGCGCCAGGCCTCGAACTTCGGATCCTGCGCGGCCTTGCGTAATTCATCCGGCATATGCGGCAACTTCTCATAGGTCGGATAATAAAAGCGCGAGCGGATATCCTCGACGACTTCCTCGTCGAGCTTCAGCGCGCCATCACGCATCTGCTGCCATTCCTCCTCGACCTCGGCTGCGAATTTCTCGACACCGAGCTCGTGCACCAGGATCTTGATGCGCGCCTTGTAGATGTTGTCGCGGCGGCCGTACTGGTTGTAGACCCGCATGATCGCTTCGACATAGCTAAGCAAGTCGCGGCCGTGGACGAACGGCTTGATGGTCTTGCCGATGAAGGGCGTGCGGCCAAGGCCGCCGCCGACCAGCACTTCAAAGCCGGTTTCGCCCGCCTCGTTCTTGTGGAGGCGGAGGCCGAGGTCGTGGATCTTGATCGCGGCGCGGTCATGCGCGGACGCGGTGATCGCGAATTTGAACTTGCGCGGCAGGAAGGAAAATTCCGGATGCAGCGTGGTGTACTGTCGCAGGATTTCCGACCAGATGCGAGGATCCTCGATTTCGCCGGGCGCCACTCCGGCCCATTGATCCGAGGTGACGTTGCGGGTGTTGTTGCCCGAGGTCTGCATGGCGTGGATGCCGACCTCGGCAAGATCGGCGAGCGCGTCAGGCAATTCGGCGAGCTTGATCCAGTTGAACTGGATATTCTGCCGCGTGGTGAAATGGCCGTAGCCGCGGTCGTAGCGCCGCGCGACATGGGCGAGCCGGCGCAGCTGCTTCGATGACAGCGTGCCATAGGGAATCGCGACGCGGAACATGTAGGCGTGCAGCTGCAGATAGACGCCGTTCTGCAGCCGCAGCATCTTGAACTCGTCCTCGGTGAGCTCGCCGGAAAGGCGGCGCTTCACCTGGTCGCGAAATTCAGCGACGCGCTCATTGACCAGCGTGCGGTCGATCTCGTCATAGGCGTACATGGAAGTCTCTTTTGGAAAAACTCTTACGCTTGCACCGGCAGACCGATCGCGTTGGCCGGCAGGCCGATGGTGACGCCGGAGCGGCGGATCTGCTCGCGCAGATTGCCCGGCTCGATCTTGCCGCCGTCACCGATCTCAACCGGCGCGATATAGGCGCCGATCGCGCCGAGATCGTCGGCCACGGATTCGGCGAGCAGCGCGCGGGCTTCGTCACTGGTGCTGACGATCGCAGCATCGGCGAGATCGGCCGACCAGCCTTGTCCGGCCGTGCGGTAGATCACCGCGCCATCCCAGGTGCGGTTGGCGGTCACGATCGAGGGACCGGCGATCTTGATTTTCTTTTGTTCGAGAGGGGAGGTCATTCGGCTGCTTCCAACAGGTCTGAGATGAGGGAGTTGAGATGTTCGGCCCGCCAGGGCGCGGAATGCGCCACGACGTCGCCGATGATGAGGAGTGCCGGACCGCCGTCGACTTTGGCGACAAGGTCAGGCAATTGTTCGAGTGTGCCGATCGCGGCTTTTGCATCCGGTCGCGTCACCCGCGCGAACACGCCAACCGGCGTCAGCGGCGAACGGCCGGCGGCCAGCAGGCCGTCGCGCACGGCAGGCGCCGCAGTCATGCCCATGTAGACTACGACGGTCATCCTGGTGTCGGTCAGCGCCGACCAGTCGACCAGTTCGGCATCGTCGGTCTTGTGCGCGGTGACAAAGGTGATGCGCAGCGCCTCGCGGCGGAAGGTCAGCGGCACCTCGAATTGCGCGGCGGCGCCGACAGCCGCGGTAATGCCGGGCACGATGGAATAAGCGATACCAGCCTGACGCAGCGCCTCGACTTCCTCGCCGCCGCGGCCGAACACAAAGGCGTCGCCGCCCTTCAGCCGCACCACGCGCTGGCCGAGCTTCGCCGCCGCGATCATGAGCTGGTTGATGGCCTCCTGGCCGATACCCGGCTTGCCGACGCGGCGACCGACCGGCACGCGTGACGCGTCGCGGCGAATGCGGTCGAGGATTTCAGCTGATACCAGCTCGTCGTGGAACACGACGTCGGCATCCTGCAGCGCGCGCAGCGCCTTGATGGTGAGCAGATCTGGATCGCCCGGGCCGGCGCCGACCAGCATGACATGGCCCCGCGCCTTGCCTGAAACTTCGGCGCCCGCAAACGCAGAGGGATCGCTGATGTTCTTCAACGCAGCCTCGGCGTCGTCCTTGTGACCGGAAAGGATCAGCGCGCCGATCGGGCCGTCGATCACGAGCTCCCAGAAGCGGCGACGCAGCGGCATTTCGGGAATGCGGGCGTGGATGGATTTGCGGAAGCGGCCGATGAATTTGGCGAGATCGCCGATCCGCGCCGGCAGCACGGCCTCGATCTTCTCGCGCACACGGCGCGCCACCACCGGCGAGGTTCCACCGGTTCCGATCGCGACCACGACATCGCCGCGGTCGACAATGGCGGGAAAGATGAAAGTGGAATGCGCGAGGTCGTCCATCACATTGACAGGCAGACCGATGGATTTCGCGCGCAGCGCCATCGCAACGCCAACGTCGCCGGCGCCCGCGCTGAAGACCGCAACCACGCCGGTGAGATCGGCTGCAAGCGGATCGCCCTTGGCGAACTCGATCCGTGCAAGCTGCGCCGGTTCGAGGCCATGCGCATCGTGCTCGTCCGAAGGCGCGTACCAGCGGATACGCGCGCCAGCTGCCACCAGCACGCGCAGCTTGGCGCGGGCCAGTTCACCGGTGCCGATCAGAACGACCGGTCCGGTTTGCAGATCGAGGAATACCGGCAGATAGCGCATCTGGAACTCGCTTGCCCGTTTTCGGGTGTACTGGAATTATTTTCTATACAGTCGGCATTCAATGGCAGCAAAGAGAAATTTTTTCTTCTCTTGTGCTCGCGCACCATGGAATTTTTACCTCCTGACGACGAACGTCGAAGATGCATCTTCTCGACGACGGGGCCATGAACGCTGCAGGCGATCTGGCTCCCATCCCGCAAGCATCTTCCATGCCGAAAAATCTCAATGAACTGCCCTCTGTGGATCGCCACGAGGCAGCCGAACCGAGCGCCCAACACCGATTTTCAATGCAATGGATCGAACGCGCGAGGCGCGCTTTTATTGTCGACTTGATAGGCAATTCGATGCGGCCCATTGGGCCTTCCTATGGCCCCTTCTTTGGCGCTAAAAGGAGCCGAAGAACGCCGCCCGCTGGCGGCTTTCTTTGTTATTTGCCCCTGAAAAGTCAGCAAAATTCCCGCGCGAGAAGAAGCCCATCATGAAGCGTGTCACAGCCCACGGATTGCAGATCGCCCCC
>DATMNV010000205.1:0-12928 GCA_035568535.1 Bradyrhizobium sp. | reverse complement strand
CGGCTCGTGGCCAAGATCGCCATGGGCTATCGCGGCTACGGCCTGCCGATCTCCGAGGTCGTCTCGGAAGGCAATGTCGGCCTGATGCAGGCGGTGAAGCGTTTCGAGCCTGAAAAAGGCTTCCGTCTTGCCACCTACGCCATGTGGTGGATCAAGGCGTCGATTCAAGAGTACATCCTGCGTTCCTGGTCGCTCGTGAAGATGGGCACCACCGCCAACCAGAAGAAGCTGTTCTTCAACCTGCGCAAGGCGAAGAGCAAGATCAACGCGCTGGACGAGGGCGATCTGCGTCCCGACCAGGTGCAGGTCATTGCCAAGCGCCTCGGCGTGACGGCTCAGGACGTGATCGACATGAACCGCCGTCTCGGCGGCGATGCCTCGCTCAACGCGCCGATCCGCGACGACGGCGAAGCCGGCGAATGGCAGGACTGGCTGGTCGACAACTCGCCCAACCAGGAAGCCTTGATGGCCGAAAGCGAGGAGTTTGATCACCGCCGCGACGCGCTCAACGGCGCGATGGGCGTGCTCAACCCGCGCGAACGCCGCATCTTCGAGGCGCGGCGTTTGGCCGACGAGCCGATGACGCTGGAAGACCTCGCCGCCGAATTCGGCGTGTCGCGCGAACGCGTCCGTCAGATCGAAGTCCGCGCCTTCGAGAAGGTGCAGTCTGCGGTCAAGGGCGCGATCGCCAAGCAGCAGGCGGCGACGCTCGAGGCTGCGCTGTAAGCGAACGATCGCAGCGAACTGAAACAAGGAAGCCGGCGGCGACGCCGGCTTTTTTGTTGCCTCGAAATCCACCTCGCCCCGCACTTCGCCGGGAGAGGTCGGATTGCGGAGCAATCCGGGCGAGGGGACTCTCCGCGAATCCAACTCTCACCATCCGCGCGGATAGAGCCCCTCACCCGAGCCCTCTCTCCGCATCCGCCTTCGCCCGAAGGCGGGCTTCGGCGGACAAGAGAGCGGGGCGAGGGAGAAGATCGCACCTCAATAATAATCCCGGAAAAACTCCGCGAGCGTATCGGGCTCGTCGAGCGTGTTGAGCCAGACCGGCGGACCATCGAGCAGCGCGGTGGCTTGCGTGGTATAATCCGGCGCCACATCGTCGGGCTGCTGCAAGGGTTGGCGCAGCATGTCGCGGTAGGCCTCATACGCCGCAGGCGTGCCGATAAAGATGCAATCGCAGTATTTCGGCTCGGCGTAGAAATAGCGTACCTGGTCGCCGATCCTGTGGGTCACGAAGCGATGCGGCGGCAGCGCATGCAGTGCCTTCCTGCCCATCGCGTCATTGGCGAGCTGCACGCGAAAACCAGCCGAGGACAGGAAGAAGCTGTTCTTGTCGAGGAACGGCTTGCTCGGCGTCTCCAGCGCCAGCAGCAGCGACGCACACAAGAGCAGCGCGAGCGCCGGCGCCAGCCTGAACGCCTTCAGTCCGCGCGAGCGAACCAGACCGGAAGCTGCCTGCAAGTTGATCGATAACGACATGTCCACTCCTCTTCGGCTGCCATTGGCTATTCCCCCCACTCCCGCGCCAGCGTCGCGAGTGCGCAGCCTTCGCAATAGCGCGCGTCCTTGTAGTCGATCCAGTTGTGCGCATAGACATGGTCGAGCGGGATGTCGTAGCGCGCGCGCAGAACCTTGACGAGGATCTTCCAGGCGTCGATCTGGGCCTGCGTGGCGGGACGCGCGACGTCGGGGTAATTGCCCGCGAACTCGACGCCGATCGAGGTGTCCTTGTTCACCTGGTGATAGGTCTTGCTGTTGTCGATGTATTTGTTGTCGTTGCGGTCGGCGCCGTCGGTGTGGGTCGGGACGAGGTTGTCCGCCACCGCCCAATAAACCGTGCCGTCGGTCTCGACCCAGACCATGACGCCGCGCCGCGTCGGGTTCTTGTTCTGCTCCATCGCGCCGCCGCGCGCCGAGCCCGCCGGCCCTTCGGTCTGATGCACGATGATGTTCTTCCAGGGATGGGCTCTTGCGACCTCGCCCCAGGGTGACAACCAGACCATCTTCAGGCCGGGGATGTCGGGCGTGCCGGACGACTTTCCGATCCTGGCAAGATCAGGGGTCTCGGCGGAGGCAGGAAAGAGAAAGGCGACGGCGAAGAACAGCGCCAGCGAGCGGAAGATCATGGGTGAAGGCCCCAGAGCGCGATGACTTCGTCATCCCGCTCTAATTTTGCTTGAGCATGATCTCTTCGGAAAACCGGTGCCCACTTTTCCGGATCATGCTGTGGGCCTTCTTGGTAGCACGCTTCAGGCGCGTTTGCGCGCCGCGGCCAACGCATCCGCCTCCACCTCGGGCGCGAGTGGCGGCACGGGGTCATAGGCCGCGTAGCGGTTCCTGCCCTCTTTCTTGGCGGCATAAAGCGCGTGGTCGGCGGCGGCGATCAGCCGGTCGGGAAACGCGCCGGTCTCGCGGGTCCATTGCGCCACGCCGATCGAAACCGCGATCGGAATGTCGTCGCCGACACAGCCCTCCGCATCCTGGCGGCAGACATCCAGCACGCGGCGGGCGATCATGGCACCTTCGCGCAGCGTCGACGACGGCAGCACGATGCAGAACTCGTCGCCGCCGGTACGCGCGAGCAGGTCGCCGGGCCGCAGCCGCGTCTGCGTCATCAAGGTGAAATGCTGCAGGCAGGCGTCGCCGGCGGCATGGCCATGGGTGTCGTTGATCTGCTTGAAGCCGTCGAGGTCGATCACGAGCAGCGCAAACGGCTGGCCCGAGCGATCCGATCTGGCGCATTCCTCGGTCAAACGTTGCAGCAATTGCCGCCGGTTGCCGACGCCGGTGAGATCATCGAGCAGCGCGAGATCGGCGACCTCGTTGCGCAACCGGTCGATCGCCATCAAGAGGAAGCCGAAATTGAGCGACATCGACAGGAAGATCAGAGCGAGCGTCAGCGCACCCTGCGCGAACGACGAGCGCATGAAGGTGAAGTCGACGCCGACGAGATTGCCGAAGGCCCTGACCCCATAGAGCGCGATGACCAGGCAGGCGATGCCGCCAGCCAGCCGGGCGCCCGGACTGACGCGGCCGTCGTGACGCGAGAACAGAAGTTTCAGGGTCAGCGCCAGCGGTAGCGACTGGGCGATCGAATAGACCAGCACCCGCATCGTGCTGGAGTCATAGCCTTCGATGAAGAAGACAAGGCCGGCGCAGCCCAAGCCCGTGATCAGGGCCGTCCTCGTCCAGGACACCGGCCGCTCGTAGAACCGTTCGATGCCCATGGCGGCGAGGCAGACGGCGACGATCAGCACGGTTCCGCCGACAAGCAGCGGCAGCAGCGTGCCGGCAAAGACCAGAACCAGCATCGCCATGAAGCCGCCGAGCGCGCCCACGAAGGACGAGGCGGCCCAGAACCGCGCGGCCTCGAACTTTGGATAGGTATAGGCTACGTAGGCCCAGATCAGGGCCACCGCGAGAAAGTTAATGACGAAGACCGTCCATAACGTCGGAACGCTCAGCATCGCGATCGCAGCACGTCCATTGTCCTGTCCCCTGCCAGACCATTCCCGTTTTGCTGCGGGCAGCTTGCGGCCAGGCGGCTTAACGGAATCTCAACTCGCCGGGCGAAACCGCGGCGTGGTTTTGAATTGATGAAGATCGGATGCACCGGCCGCGGGCCGTTCGCCGGTTTTCGACACATCTTGGCCGCGGGGCGGCCATTCCGTTCGCCGCTTCGGCAGAGCGAAACCATGCCGCCTGAAACTGAGCGCACCACGCGCGTGCTGACACCAATCGCAAAATTTTCGCGAAAAGCACATCAAAACGCATTTCAGCTGTGGATAACGCCATGACGCGCGCGTGACAGTGCGGGGCAGCGCGCCGCGAATCTGCTGAGTTTAGTCTCGAGGATTTTGCGAGGCTGGCCCTCCGCCGAGCATGCCTCTCGTGTCGCGTTTCAATCCATTAAAACCCTGAGAGGATACTATGGCTAAGAAAGCGAAGAAGGCGAAAAAGGCGAAGAAGGCCAAGAAGTCGAAGAAGAAGTAACTCTTCGAGCCCGGGTGGAGTGCTCAGCTCCGCCCGGGCACCCGGGTCCTCTCCGGATTTTAAAGCGGCGGGCTTTGCCCGCCTTTTTGATTCCTGTTGTTTGCGCCTAGCGCTCCGCGAACGCCAGCTTCGCGCCTAGCAGGGCAAAGCCGCCGGCGAAGGCGCGGCGGAGCCAGGTCATGACGCGCGGCCGGCTCACGACACGGTCGCGCACCAGCGCTGCGAACAGGCCGTACAGCACGAACACCACAAACGTCATCGCCATGAAGGCGGCCGACAGTTCCAGCATGCGCGGCAGCGGGTGCGCCTCGTCGGCGGCGATAAACTGCGGCAGGAAGGCCAGGAAGAAGATCGACAGCTTCGGGTTGAGGATGTTGATCAGGAAGCCGGTCACGATCACCCACCGGCTCGATTTTGTGTCGAGCGGCGTCTCGACCGACAGCGCGCCCTCTTCGCGCAGCGCCTGCCAGGCCATGTACAGCAGGTAAGCCACGCCCAGCCATTTCAGCGTTGCGAAAGCCAACGCGCTGGTGTGCAACACGGCGGCAAGCCCGAGCATGGCAGCACACATGGCCGGCAGGATGCCGAGCGTGCAGCCGAAGGCGGCGGCGATGCTGGCGCGCGATCCCTTCGTCAGCGCGGTCGCGAGCGTATAGAGCACGCCGGTGCCCGGCGAGACGACGACAACCAGCGAGGTGATGAGGAACGACCACGACATGGGCCGACCGTATCACGCGCGACGAACGCGCGCGATAGCAGCCCGCTTGGTTAGTGCGACATGGCCTGCGCCTGCGCCCATTCCGCCTCGCGCAGGACGTCGAGCGCAGCCCAGGGCTTTGCCCAGAACTTCGCGCCGTCCGGCAGCGGCTCCGGCAGGTCGCGGCCGGAGGTGACGACCACGTCCAGCTGCGGATTGCGTTCCCTGGCGATGCGCGCGAGCTCAACTCCGTTCATCCGCCCGGCGAGGCTGACATCGGTGATGACAAGCGCCAGCACGTGAGACAGCCGTTGCAGCACGAGCTCGGCAGCTTCGGCGCTCTCGCACTGGATCACGTCGTAATTGCTCTCCTCCAGCAGCACACTGATCATCTCGCGCTGCATCGAATCGTCTTCCACGACCAGTGCGGTCGCGCGAAACGGCTTGGACTGACCCATTGGTTGCCTCCCGAAATCTTTGGCTGGGAAAGGTAACCTGGGTAAAAGCCAATCCCTCTGGATGGTTCGGTTCCAATTTGAGAAAATGCGGGAACTTCGCAGATATCACTGCGCAAATTCTGGACGACGGGGGGGAACGGCAAAAATGACAGCAATTCGCGGAGTCGCGGTGGCCATCACAGGCGCCGCCGGCGGCATCGGACGCGCGCTCGCGCTCGAGCTCGCCGCGCGCGGCGCCGATCTGGCGCTCGCCGACCGTGACGAGGCGGGCCTGGCCGCGGTCGCGGCCGAGATCGGCAACAGGCAAAAGGTCACGACGCATCGCGTCGATGTCGGCGAGCCGGCCGAGATCGTACACTTTGCCGAAACCGCGATCGCGGCGCATCCCTCGCTCGGCATCGTCATCAACAATGCCGGCGTGGCGCTGCTCGGCCAGTTCAGCGAAATCGACCAGGCGCAGATGGACTGGCTGATGAAGATCAATTTCTGGGGCACGGTGCATTCCACGCGCGCCTTCCTGCCGCATCTTTCGAGGAGGCCGGAGGCGCATATCGTCAACCTCTCCTCGATCTTCGGCATCATCGCCCCGCCGGGACAAACCGCCTATTGCGCCTCGAAATTCGCGGTGCGCGGCTTTTCGGAAAGCCTGCGGCACGAGCTGCAGACGGCGAAGAGCCCGGTGCGCCTTTCCGTGGTGCATCCCGGCGGCGTCGCCACCAACATCGCGCGCAATTCGAAGAGCGGCAGCGGCGTCACCGACAACACCCGCCGCGCGGACGCGATCGACCGGTTCGACAAAGTGGCGAAGACCACGCCGCAAGCCGCGGCGCTGCGGATCATTGCCGGCATCGAGAACAACGAGCTGCGGATCCTGATCGGCAGCGACGCCCGCTTCATGGACCTCCTGCAGCGCTTCCGGCCCGCGAGCTACTGGGCGCCGCTGGCGCGGCGGATCGAGAAGATGGCGGGCAAGGGGAAGTGAAAGGCTCCTGGCCGCCGTCAACTCCTGCCAAGCTCCTTCTGAATGTCGAGCGCCAGCTTGAACAGCGGGTCGTCCGTCGCGGTCGGATACAAAGCGCTTTCGGCGACTTTCGGAAAGTCCCTGCCCTTCCAGAACGAGGCCGGTTCGAAGCAGAATTTGGCAACGAGCCGCAGGCCAAAATCCATTTCGTAGTGAAAATAGTTTTCCCGCTCCGCCACGCCGGTGACTTCCGGATATTGCCCGAGCAGATAGCCTTCCTGGATATGCGGACGGACGGCCGACGGCGGACAGACGCTGGACAGGCGGACGATCTGCAACCCCGCCTCGGCGCTCGCGGTGATCGCCCCGCTCAAATTCGGCACGCCCAGCACGTAGAGATAAACCAGATCGTTGCCGCTCAGCGAAGCGAACGATGCCGCGACCCGGATCGAATGGGTGACATCGAGCAGCGGCGTCGCACAGACTTCGTAGTGCTGCAGGATCGACCAGCGCAACACGTGATGACGCCGCAACCGGTCGAGGCCCATGAGGCCGGCCGATCCATAGTGCTCGACCAGCGCGCGCTCCGCGCGCGCGAGGATGCCGAAGCGTTCTTCGAGAGTGGCGCGATCCGGATTGCCCTTTTGCTTCGGCCGGAACAACGTCGGCTTCACCGACGTATTGCCCTTGACGTTGCGGTGGTCGTCGCCTTGTCCGCGAAACAGCAGCACAAAGTCACGGTTCAGGAACTGCAGCTCGGCGATCTTGCGCGCGAGCTCGAGATAAGAGCCGACCTTGTGCCCGGTGCCTTCGCGGATTTTCGTGTTGGTCGCGATCCGGCAGTCGGGGGAGCGATCGAGAAACGACCAGACCTTCTGCTTTCCGATCGTTTCCATGGTGCAGCCGCTCCGGTCACCGCCCGACCAGCTGATCGGCGAAATAGCCGATGGTCTTGCGATAGATCACGGCGTGATTCCATTCGCGCATCGCCTCGAAATTGGCGCTGCCTTCGCCGTACGGCGCCCCCATCTTGAAGCCGTTGGTGTGCAGGAGATTGGCGGTGGAGGCGAGCACGTCGGCGACGCTGTGGCGGAGATCGACGCGGCCGTCGCCGTCGAAATCGACGCCGTATTTGATATAGGACGACGGCAAAAATTGCGTCTGGCCGATCTCGCCGGCATAGGCGCCGATCAGATCGCGCAGGGGAAGATCGCCGCGCTGCAGGATCTTCAGCGCCGCAAGCAGCTCGCCCTGGAACAGCTCGGAGCGGCGGCAATCATGCGCCAGCGTCGCGAGCGTGCGGATCACCGGCAGCTTGCCCATGTCGCCCTTGCCGAAATCGCTCTCCAGCCCCCAGATCGCGACCAGGATCTGCCGCGGCACGCCGAACTGCTGCTCGATTCTCGAAAGCAGCGCGGCATGCCGCTGCAGCATCGCGCGCCCGCCATTGATGCGGCCCGCGCCGACGCGGGTCGAGACGTACTGCTCGAAGGTCTTGTTGAAGGTGTAGCGCTGGCGGCGGTCGAAGGCGAGCACGCCGCCATCCTGCGTCACGCCGCCGAGCGCCTGCGAGACGACGTTCTGAGAGACGCCGGCCGCGGTCGCTTCCGCCGAGACGCTTGCGACGAAGGAATTGAAATCGCCGCCGCAGCGCGCGGCGAAGGCGGGAGTGGAGGCGATCAACGCACCAAGGAAAACAGCCAGATGAAATTTGCGCATGAAATGTCCCTTGCCACTGCCCTGTTCCGATCATGCCACGGGGAAAACCGGTCCGTCAAAACATCACACGATAATCAGGCCGCGCGGCGTTCCGTCGTGTCATCGGCCGTGGCCGCATCGATCTTGTCGTTCACCACCATCGCCCGCGGCGCGTTGATCAAGCTCACCAGTGTGTAGCTGATGATGATCAGCAAGAACCACGAGCCGAGCTTGCCGGGCGAGACCATCGACCACGCCTGCTGCTGCGATGGATAGAGCCAGGTTTTGGTCAGCGTGCCGATGTTTTCGGAGAACCAGATGAACAGCGCGACCAGCACGAATCCGAGCAGCAGCGGCATCGAGCGCCAGGCATGCCAGGCCCTGAAACGGATGGTGGTGCGGAAGAACAAGAGCACGCTCGCGGCAAACAGCACCAGGCGGAAATCGAGCCCGAAATGGTCGGTGAAGAAATTGGCGTAGATCGCTAGACTGAGCGCGATCAGGCTCGAGCGCGGCGGATGGTTGGAGAAGCGGAAATCGAACAGCCGCCAGGCGCGGCAGATGTAACTGCCGATGCAGGAATACATGAAGCCGCTGAACAGCGGCACGCCCGCGATCCGGAAGAAATTCGGCTCCGGGTAGATCCAGGAGCCGACCGCGGTCTTGAAGATTTCCATTGCCGTGCCGACGGCGTGATAGATCAGGATGACCTTGGCCTCCTCCCACGTCTCCATGCGCAGCACGAGCAGCGCGGCCTGGACCGAGATCATGCAGAGGAAGAGGAAATCGTAGCGCGGCAGCGGCGCGTTCGCGGGATAGAAGCGATACGTGACAATCATCAGCGCAATCGCGATGCCGCCGAACAGACAGGCCCAACCCTGCTTCAGGCCGAAGCGGAAGAGCTCGTAGGGCGCGGCCGTCCAGCGGCGTTGCGCCATGAGGCGCCCGAGCCGCGCTTCGGCCACAATGAAGCAGCGAAGCGGCACCCAGATCGCGGCGGCGCTGGCGTGAGGGCTTGAAGTGTCGGGCTTTGAGGCGGGCTGATGCACAGGGGCCTACGATGGCGGCGGAGCGCGATCAAAGCGGGGCGGAGATGTGCAGATATTGCTTAGTCCCAAGCAGTTAGTCCTCCCGGTGCGTCAGTGCGTCGTGAACGATCAGAACCAAATCAGCGCGGCGCGATACTAATATCCTGCAACACCTTCCGATCTCCCCAACCAGCAGAGATGCCGATGCCCCTTCCGCGCCAACACCTCGGATTGCTTGTCCTCGTCCCGCTCCTCTCGGCCTTCACGGCGACCGCAGCCTGCGCGCAAGCACGCGACGTGGCCGGCGCGCGGGATTATCCGGGCATCGGCCGCTTCGGCGGCAGCGTCATCACCGGCTATGTGGTGAAGGATTTTGACGCGGCGCGGATGCAGGCGGCCGCCTTCAAGGACGGCCAGCCGGCCGACGCGCGGCGGCTGGAGGGGCGCATCGTCAGGATCGCCTATCGGACCAATCCCGGTCCCTCGATCCTGGAGGTCTCGCGCAACTTCGAGACCCAGCTCGCCAAGGCCGGCTTCAAGACCCTGCTTGCCTGCGACACCG
This sequence comes from Bradyrhizobium sp., assembly GCA_035568535.1. Taxonomy (GTDB): domain Bacteria; phylum Pseudomonadota; class Alphaproteobacteria; order Rhizobiales; family Xanthobacteraceae; genus Bradyrhizobium. The sequence goes on along the minus strand of DATMNV010000205.1, from coordinate 3,528 downwards.
ACGCCTGCGGCGCGATTCCCTTCACCGAGGCAATCGACGTCTTGCCGGTGCCGCAGATGTGGGTCGACGGTTTCAACTATCATTACTATGCCGGGCGCAAGGGGGACGGCGGGCGCGAGACTTTTGCCAGCGTCCTCGTCAGCCAGAACAACCAGGAGATATCAGCGCAGCTCACCGTCGCCGAGCTCGGCTCGATCGAGAACAAGATGGTGGATGCGGCCGCGATGGCCAAGGGCCTCGGCGGGGCCGGCCACATCGCGCTCTATGGCATCTATTTCGATACCGACAAGGCCGTCATCAAGCCGGAGAGCCGTCCGACGCTTGAGCAGATCGCAAAGCTCCTCGCCGGCCAGCCGCAGCTCAACGTCTTCATCGTCGGCCACACCGACAACCAGGGCGCTTACGACTATAACCTCGATTTGTCGCGGCGGCGCGCCGAGGCGGTCGCCGCCGAGCTCGTCAAAAGCTACCGCATCGCGCAGCCCCGCCTGCGCACCGCCGGCGTTGGCTTCCTGGCACCTGTTGGATCCAATGCGAGCGACAGCGGCCGCGCGCTGAACCGGCGGGTGGAACTGGTGGCGCCCTGAGTTTCACCACCTTCCCTTTCGCCTGTTCCAGGCAAACAAGAGGTCGGCGAAGCGATCATAGCCAAACCGCGTGACGGGCAGCATCACGGCGTTGCCGAACAGCGACGCCAGCCAGCCCTCGCCCGGTGTTATCAGCCAGGTCGCGATCGCAACATCGGCGCCGACGAGCAAGCGGCCGTTCTCGTCGGTCGCATGCAGCCGGCGGCGCACATCGTCGAGCGAGGCGCCATATGCCGCGAGCGCGTCGGGCTGCTGGTTGATGTCCTGGAAGGCGATGCGTCCGGCCCGAACCGCCGCGAGCAGCTTGTTGCGCTGCCAGTCGATCCCGCCATTACAGACCGGGCAGCGGGTGTTGTACCAGACGACGAGGCGGGGGCTGGGCATGATTGGTCCTCGACTGCCGGACTTGAGGCCGTGGCTCCGGCAACCGCTGGAGCCGATCGTCCACCGTCACCGGATATTCAGCATTTTGTTTGACCGGATCGCGGCCAGGCCGGCGCGGCCGCGATCCGGCGGGACCAAAAAGGGACTGCAGAACGCCCCCTTTTGCTTTGACAGAGCCGCCCATATCGGCAAAAAGCCGCGCATGGCCAAGAAACCCGGGACCAATCCCAAAGGCGAGTTCGCCTTCTTCAACGTCGTCTACGAGGACGGCTCCCAGCGCTCCAACCGGCGCGTGCCTACCGAGCTGCTCGGCGGCCTCGAGGGCGACGAGCCGGCGCGCGGTTTCATCATGGAGCAGGACCGCGAGATCGCCGAGAAAAGCGGCCGCCCGCCGCTGGCGATCAAGGAGATCGAGCGGGTCGGGGCGAAGAAGAGGTAGCGCGACCGGGTTCGGGCTCTCGATGCGATTAAGTTGAGTCGATGCCGCAGCGACGGTCATCTCTCCCCTTGTGGGAGAGGTCGGATCGCATCGCAAGATGCGATCCGGGTGAGGGGTTTCTCTCCGTGCGGTAAACTGCTCTTTGCGCCCGCGGATACAACCCCTCATCCGTCGCGGACTTCGTCCGCGCCACCTTCTCCCACAAGGGGAGAAGGAACAGCGCGCCTCGAAACGCGCCTTCGGACTCTCTCAGATTCAAGATGTCAAACAGCCTCGCCGTCATTGCGAGCGAAGCGAAGCAATCCAGAATGTGTCCACGGAGGCAGTCTGGATTGCTTCGTCGCTTGCGCTCCTCGCAATGACGAGCAACAGCATTCCCGCGGCACGAAATGCGCCCGAGTGATGCAGCAAGCGTGTCCCTCGAAAATCAAGAGGGCGCAGGGAATGCCGGATGCCGAACCGCACCCGCAGCCTTGCGTGCAAATGGAAAAAGCACGCAAGCAAGTCACCACAGGTACGCCGAACATTCCGGCATTCCCTGCGCGATGGTTTACAGGCTTATTCCGCGCTCTCCCCGGTGTCCGGGCTTGTTAGCCACCGTCGTTGACGGATCATCTTCCGCCAACTTGATCCCAGCGTCGGGAGATCAGGACCACGCGTCTTCGCCGTCCGCGACCTGCCTGCAATCGTCGCTCGCAAGCCTTCGCGTCCACCGCATTCCCGCCTCACGTTTCGTGACGATTGGCCGTAACGTCCCTCTTGATGAGGCGGGATGGCGGAGCATAAAGCACAATTTCTGAAAAAAAGAAATAGAAATATTTTTGCGCGGAGGGCTTGAATGGGCGAAAGATATTGGAGCTGCATGCAAATTCAGATTTTTCGCGCAGGCGCATTTCGGTCGACGATCGAGGCTTTGGCGAAGCGCGAGCGGCGAAATCGGACTCATTTGACCCGTCGGGCAAATCACTGCGGCTTCGGTTTGTCCTTGTCGGACTCGCCGTTGTGGCCTCTAATCCGAAAAAATCATGCGGGGAGGAGACCATGGACAGGCGATCGTTGATGACGCGCGTTGCAGCAGCCCTTGCCGCCTTCGTGCTGTCCGGGGCCATCGGCCACGCCGCCGAAGTGAGGGTGCTCACGTCGGTGGCGTTGAAGTCCGTGCTCGACGAACTTTCCCCAATGTTCGAGAAGAAGACCGGCCACAAGCTCGTCATCGACTATGGGCTGGCGGCGGAGCTAAAGAAACGCATTCTCGACGGCGAGCGCGCCGACCTGATCATCCTGACCCGGGCGATGATGGAGGACCTCGCCAAGCAGAACAAGCTCGCCGCCGACGGCCTCGTGAACGTGGCGGGCACGCCCGTCGCCGTTGCCGCGCGCGAGGGCGTACCGAAGCCGGATATCGGCACGGTCGAAGCCTTCAAACAGGCCCTGCTCGCGACCAAGTCGATCGTCTATGCGGACCCGGCGAAGGGTGGCCTGAGCGGCGTGGTTGCCGCCCGCGCCGTCGAACATCTGGGCATTGCCGAGCAGATGAAGGCAAAAACCATTCTGGTGCCCGGTGCCCAGGCGGCCGAGTTGGTCGCCAAGGGCGAAGCGGAATTGGGCATCGCCCAGGCTTCAGAGATCGTTCCCGTCGCAGGAGCCCAACTGGTCGGGCCGCTGCCAGGTGAACTCGCGACCGTGACCCTGTTCACCGGAGGGATCGGGGCGGAGAGCCAATCCGTGCCCGCGGTGAAAGCGCTGATCGAGTTTCTCACTGGACCTGAGGCGGCGCCGAGTTTCAAGGCGAAGGGATTTGGAGCGGGGTGAAGTTTTCGGTCGGGCGGCGAGCAACAAGTAGCCCGGATGTGCGACATGGCCGCCGCAGCGCGGCGAAGGCAGAAGCGTCGCTCATCGGGCCACAATTGCTAAGGCCACTACTTCCTCGCAATCTCGATGGCCGTGTATTTAATTCCTTTCCCCTCTGCCTCTCTGGTAAGCGCGTAGGAGACCCCACGTAGCGCGGATTGTTCGAATAGCAGAGAATCTCCTGGTGACTTGTCTAGGAGGCTCCTGTGAGCGAACGTATGTCTGATAGCAGAAGTTTCGAAGTTCTCACAGCGAGCCCTGTGCGGC
>DATMNV010000204.1:0-11746 GCA_035568535.1 Bradyrhizobium sp. | reverse complement strand
GAAATCGACGCTCGATGTCAAGGACCTCAACGGCAAGAAGGTTGCGATCACCGCGGCCGGTTCAGGCTCCGACCTGCTCGCGCTCTGGACCATCCAGGACAAGAAGATCGATTTCACCCGCGTGCCGGTCGGCGGCGGCGGCCTGGTGCCGAACCTGCTCGCCGACAATGTCGAAGCAGCCGTCGTCTATTCGCCGCTCAGCTTCCAGATCCTCAAATCAGGCGAAGCGCGCACTATCCTCGACTATGCCACCGCGGTACCGCCGAATCTCACCGCAGGCTGGATCGTGCTCGACAAGTTCGCTGAGGCAAAACCCCAGACGGTGCAGAAGGCGTTGAACGCGCTCTATGGCGCCATCGCCTTCATGCGCAGCAACCGCGACGCCACCGTCAAGCTGATCGCCGATCTCTACGAAATCCCGCCCGACATCGCAGGGCTCGAATACGACAACTCGATCATGAAGCTCGAGTCCGACGGCAACATGGGCGCGGCGAATGTCAGGGATGCGGTGCAGCTCTCGATGGACCTCGCCAAGCTCGGCGGATTGAAAGACATCATGCCGACAGAAGACCTCTATTCGACGCAGTTCAAGCCGGTGCCGACCAAGCCGTGAGCGTGACCATGGCCGGACGTTTTGGACTCATCCTGTCGCGGATCGCGATCATTGTCGCGATCTTTGCGCTATGGGAGATTCTGCCGCGGGCCGGCCTGGTCAATCCGCGGCTGCTGCCATCGGCCTCCGACACGCTGGCGACGCTGGCCGATCTCCTGCAGCGGAGCAGCGTGCGCAACGATCTCGCCGTCACCGCGACCGAAGTGCTGGCGGCATTCGTGCTGGCGGTGCCCTTCGGCTGCCTGCTCGGCTATCTCATCGCCGAATACCGCTACTTCGCCGAGGTGATGAAGCCGCTGTTGTTCTTCGCCTTCTCGATCCCGAAATCGATCTTCCTGCCGATGTTCATCCTGGTGTTTGGCGTAGGCTTTGCCGAGAAGGTCGGGTTCGGCTTCTTCTCGACCATCTTCATCGTCATCATGTCGACGACGACGGCGGTGGAATCCGTGAAGGTCGATTATCTGACGGTGGCGCGCTCCTATGGCGCGACGCCGGCGCAGACCGCGTTCCGGGTCTATCTGCCGAGCATGCTGCCGGTGCTCTTGGAGGCGCTGCGCATCTCCATGATCTTCAACCTCACCGGCGTGATCCTCGCCGAGATGTATGCGTCGCGCGACGGCATCGGCCACCAGATCGCGACCTGGGGCGAGAATTTCCAGATGAAGCAGCTATTGGCCGGCGTGGTGATGATCGCGGCCGTCGCGATGGCGTTCAACGAACTGGTCCGATGGGTGGAAACGCGATGCAGCCACTGGCGAACGTGACGCCCCTGAAGCGCGCCGGATCGATCCAGATCCAGAATGTCGGCCAGGTGTTTCGCACATCCGGCGCGGAGGTGGTCGCGCTGTCGGAGGTCTCGCTCGACATCAAGCCGGGACGATTTGTCGTCCTCGTCGGCCCGAGCGGCTGCGGCAAGTCGACCTTGCTGATGATGCTCGCGGGCCTGCGCCAGCAGACCTCCGGAACCATCCTGGTCAACGGCGCGCCGATCGGCGAGCCCGATCCGAACCGCGTCGGCGTGGTGTTCCAGGAAGCGAGCCTGTTTCCGTGGCTCACCGCGGAGGAGAATGTCGAATTTCCGCTGGCGCTGCGCGGCGTCGCCAGGGGTGAGCGCCGCGCCAAGGCCGACGAGATGCTGAAGCTGGTCGGGCTCGAAGGATTCGGCAAACGGCATCCGCATGAATTGTCCGGCGGCATGAAGCAGCGGGTCTCGATCGCGCGCGGCCTGGTGCAGGACCCGCCGGTGCTGCTGATGGACGAGCCGTTCGCCGCGCTCGACGAGCAGACCCGCATGACCATGGGCGATGAGCTCCTGCGCATCTGGGCCGCGACCGGCAAGACCGTGGTGTTCGTCACCCACAGCCTCACCGAGGCGGTCTATCTCGCCGACGAGGTCGCGGTGATGTCGGCGCGGCCCGGCCGCATCGTCGATCTCCTGCAGGTGCAGCTTCCCCGTCCCCGCACCTATGAGATGCTCTCGGGCGACGCGTTCGGCTCGCTGCGCGACCGCATCTGGCGCCACATCAGGAAATCAGCATGAGGCGATCATGAAGGCATCGACACTGCGCTGGCTGATCGTAATCGCCCTCATCGTGCTCTGGGAGACGCTGCCGCGTCTGGGCCTCATCCCCGAGCTGTTCCTGCCGGCTTTGTCCTCGACGCTCGCGGCCGGCTGGAACGAGGCCGGTGAATATGGCCATGCGCTCGGCGTCACGCTTTACGAAGTCGCGATCTCTATGGCCTTTGCCTGCGGCGGCGGCATTTTGCTGGGAGCCATCGTCGGCAGCCTGAAGCGGCCGCGCGTCCTGATCATGCCGATGGTGTCGAGCCTCTACGCCGTGCCGCTCGTCATCCTCTATCCCGTCTTCACGGTGTGGCTCGGCATCGGCTCGGAATCCAAGATTGCGTTCGCGTCGATCTATGGCTTCCTGCCGACCATGCTCGCCACCGCCGCCGGGATCCAGACCATCGATCCGCAATTGCTGCTCGCCGCGCGCAGCATGGGCGCAACGATGAGCCAGCGCCTCGTGCGCGTCATCATTCCCGCCGCGATCCCGACCGTGCTATCGGGCTTGCGCGTTGGCGGCGCGCTGGTGATCGTCGGCGTCGTCGTCTCGGAGATGCTGATCTCGTCGGCCGGCATCGGCTATCTCATTTCGCGCTACCGCACCATCCTCGACAGCCCGCACGTCTTCGCCGGCGTGCTGCTGGTGCTGGCGATGGCGATCGCGTTCAATGCCGTGATCCGGCAACTCGAACGCAAGGCCGCGATCTGGCAGACCGGTACGCGCGGCGGCCAAAGCGCGGCGGAAGACATCGCGGCGGGCAATCTGCAGCCCGCGACCTGACAAGAAGAAGCAAGGAGAATTTCCGTGAACCTGCCCAAGCATCTGTTGCCGACCACGGTGGTCGGAAGCTATCCGCAGCCGGAATGGCTGGTCGATCGCGCCATGCTGTCAAAGTCCGTGCCGCGCACCCGCATGCACGAGATGTGGCGCCTGCCGGAGGAGCATCTGGAAGAAGCGCAGGACGACGCAACGGTCGTCGCGATCCGCGACATGGAGCGCGCCGGCATCGATATCGTCACCGACGGTGAAATCCGCCGCGAGAGCTATTCCAACCGTTTTGCCACCGCGCTTGAAGGCGTCGACGCCGACAATCCCGCCATGATCACCGCACGCACGGGCCAGAAGACACCGGTGCCGCGCGTGGTCGGCAGGATCAGGCGCACGGGACCTGTCGAATTGCGCGACATGCAATTCCTGCGCGAGAATACCGACCGTGCCGCCAAGATCACCCTGCCCGGCCCCTTCACCATGAGCCAGCAGGCGAAGAACGAATACTATAAGGACGACGAAGAACTGGCGATGGCGTTTGCCGAGGCAGTCAACGCCGAGGCGCTCGATCTGCAAAAGGCCGGCGCCGACGTGATCCAGCTCGACGAGCCCTGGGTGCGCAACAATCCCGATCTCGCCCGCCGCTATGCCGTGAAGGCGATCAACCGCGCTCTACAGGGAATCACCGTGCCGACGGTGGTGCACGTCTGCTTCGGCTATGCCGCCGTCGTGCCCGGCTCGACCAAGCCGGCCGGCTATTCCTTCCTCGCTGAACTTTCCGACACCAGCGCCGAGCAGATTTCGATCGAGGCCGCGCAACCGAAGCTCGATCTCGGCGTGCTGAAGGATCTCTCCGGCAAGAAGATCATGCTGGGCGTGCTCGATCTCGGCGACCCCAATATCGAGAGCGTCGACACCGTCGCCGACCGCATCCGCAACGGGCTGAAATACGTGGCCGCCGACAGGCTGGTGCCGGCTCCGGATTGCGGCATGAAATACATGCCCCGCCACGTCGCGTTCGGAAAACTGAAGGCGATGGCCGACGCGGCGGCGAAGGTGCGGCAGGAACTCGGCTGACGCGCTCCCCGCTCCCGAAAACTTGACGGCGCGTGAGTGATTGAGAGCCCGTATCCGGGTTGAACGCGGGGAACGGAGCGATCCAGAATGCGTTGGCCGACACCGCAACCGCAGGGAGAGCGGAAGGCCATGCATCGCAGAAACTTCCTCGCCACCCTCGGCGCGTTGGTCACTGCCGCCGCGCCGCTGCGCGCCCACGAGGAGACCGCGGCCGTTGCGGGACAGCTGTCGCAACTCACCAAATCCGGCAACGGAGACAATCGCGCGACCTATATGCCCGACGGCAAATCGCTGCTGTTCGTGTCGTCGCGTTCGGGACGGTCGCAAATCTGGCGCATGGATCCCAACACGGGCGCGGCCGAGCTCGTGCGCGAAAGCAAGGCCAACGATTACGGCCGCGTCGCGCCGAGCCCCGACGGCTCACGCCTCTGCTTCAGCTCCGATCGCGACGGCGAGAATGCCATTTATGTTCTCGATCTCAAGATCGGCGCCGTCACGCGCATTTCCGATCCCGCCTATTGGAGCTTTGGTCCGACCTGGTCGTCGCGCGACCTGATCGCCTATTTCTCGAAAAAGGGTGGCAATCGCATCAACACCTGGACCGTGCGCCCCGACGGCATCGCGGCGAAGCAGATTACAAACCGGCCGGGCGAAAGCCGCCAGCCCTGGTGGTCGCCGGATGGAAGCACGCTCGCGCTCTCGGCCGACAACGGCACCGGCGCGTTTCAACTCTGGCTCTCGGCGGAGGACGGCTCCAACGCACGCACGATTACGCGCGAGGGAAACTGGCAACAACCGTTCTGGAGTCCTGACGGCAAGCGCATCGCCGTCTCCGCAAAGATCGATGCGTCCGCATTCCGCATTCTTGTCATGAATGCTGATGGCAATGACATCAGGGAAATCGCGCAGCCCGAAAATACGGACAACGTGCATCCGGCATGGTCGCCGGACGGACGCAGCATCGTGTTCACGTCGGGCGAAGGCAAGTCCGGCGCGCTGTGGCGCTTTGCCTTCGCCGACTAGGCGTCACGTGAGCGCGTCGGATTTGGGGGCGGGCAAGTACCGCCGCCATCTTTCTAGACCGCAGCCAGTTCGTTCTTGCGGGTCGTGACCTTCGGCAACTCGGCCAGCAGCGGTTTTGCAAGATATAGCACCTGATACGCCGTGCCCTGCTCGCGTCCGTTCGGTTCCTTCTCCGACAGCAGGATACGCGTAAACTTCCAGTTCTGTGCATCGACGCCGACGGCGGCCGCGACCACGCCGGCCTGTTGCGCGAGCTCGCGGTTGCGCGCGATCTCTTCGGCGAACGCCGACGTCAGATCGGTGTCGGGTGCGATGTCCTGCTCCTGCTTATAGAGGAAGCGGACGGCATCGCCGCTGCCCGTGTGCGCATCCAGCACGAACCGGGTCTCGATTTGCGGACGGCCAAAGCTGTCGGTGACGGATTTGGTGCGGCCGTCGACCAGGAAATTGCGGAAGCCTTCGTCCTTGCGCCAGAGGTAGAGCGAGGAATATTCGTTGGCGATTGCGCCGAACTTGCCGCGCTCGCGCAGGAGAAAACCCTTGAAGTAAAGTTCGGGAATGGCGTTGAACAGATGTCCGCGCGCCCTGGCGCGGTTGCGGATGATGTCGACGTCGTAATCGGCGGGCAGCCGGTGGGCGTAATGGGCGATGATCATGACACGGTTCCTTTTTACTTGCGGCGGGGTGCCGTCAGCTCTTGTCGGCCGCGTATTGCGCGATGCCGTTTCCGAACGACCAGTTTTCCGGCAAGACTTCGACGAGGTTGATGAAGACGTCCTCCGGCCGCACGCCGGGATCTTGCCTGAGGTTCTCGACGATCTGGCGGAAGAACGCCTTCTTCTTGTCGAGCGTGCGCGTGTTGTTGGCGGTGACCTGGATGATCACCAGATCATCGGTCCGCGCGATGCCGAGATAGCTTGGGCTGTAGTTGAAGTCCGGCTCGTCGTGCTCGGAGAGCACCATGAAGCGATCTTCCTTTGGCGCCTCAAAAGCCGAAATCAGGGCCTGGTAGATGCCATCGAGAATGGCCTTGCGATAGGCGGCGGGTTTGCCCCGCCGAAGGGAAACGCGAACGAGCGGCATATTGGCCTCCTGCTTTCGTGAGCTGCGAGAGAGATAGCGTCCCCTTGATCATTGCGAAACGATATTAAATACTATTTCAATGATTTGAATCTGAAATGGATGAGGGCGATGAGAGCGCTGGATATTGAGGCTGTCCAAGCCTTTGTTCTGACAGCCGATTTCAAAAGCTTCACGCGCGCTGCCGAGGCCATGGACACGACGCAATCGGCTGTGAGCCTGAAGATCAAGCGGCTGGAGGACACGCTCGGCCGGCGGCTGCTGGAGCGGACGCCGCGGCTGGTGCGGCTGTCGGCCGACGGCAATGCCTTCCTCGGCCCGGCGCGCAACCTGGTGGCCGCCCATCACGGCGCGGTCGGCTCGTTCGGGCTCGAGCAGCGCCGCCTCGTGGTCGGCATCAGCCTTCACATCGTCGGCAGCGAGCTGCCGCTGCTCTTGAAGCGCATGAGCGGCGCCGAGCCCTCGCTGGTGCTGGAGATGCGTGTTTCGACCTCGCGCGAGGTGCTCGACGAATTCGATCGCGGCGCGATCGATGCCGCGATCGTGCTCAGCCACGACAACCGCAGGCGCGGTGGCGAAGCAATCCTGGAGGAGACGTTCGGCTGGATGGCTGCGCCCGACTTCGAGCACCATCCGGGCGCGCCGCTGCGGCTTGCGACACAGGCCGAACCCTGTAGCGTGCGCAGCATGGCGATCGATGCGCTGAACGCGGCGGGCATCGCCTGGACCGAAGTGTTTGTCGGCGGCGGCGTCGCCACCACGGGCGCCGCGGTCTCCGCAGGTCTTGCGGTCGCAGCGCTCGGCCGCCGCGTCGCGCCGCCGGGCACCATCGATGTCGGCGCCAAATTCGGCCTGCCGCCACTGCCCTCGCGCGATGTCGTGCTGTATTCCAATGTCGTCGACCGGCAGACGAGGAACTCGCTGAAGACGCTCGCCGCCACCATCCGCGCGACCGCGAATTAGGTCAGGGCCGCAGCGTCGGCTGCGTGTTCGGCACCAGCGCCTCTTCGCGCTCAGTCTCTTCCGGCAGCTTGTCGCCATGCACGGCAAGCGGCGTGCCGATCCACATGGGATCGGCCAGATGATCGCGGCGCGGATTGGTGGTGTTCGGATGCACGAGGATGCTGAGCTTGCCGTGGTTGAGCATCAGCCACGGCACCAGCTCGGAGAAGACTTCCCTCGCAAATGCGACCTGGTACATGGCCTGATCATGCGGGCCGACCTTGACGTCGTGCCAGCGCCCGAGCGTCACCGAGAAGCGCTCGCCGATCCATTGCCGCAGCCGCTCGGCCTCGGCGCGGGTGGTCGCGGGATCATAGTAAACATGCGCGTGGAAGCTTGCGATCTCGCCGTACGGGCGGGGACCTGCCTGTTCACTCATTTCGAAAACCTCTCGTTCGGGACCGGATTTGTGGACCAGCGGGAATATGTTAGCAAGATCGCAATTCGCTGGAGGCGCGCGTCCCCATGGACATGCTGGTCAAGCTTTACGATCTGCCGGACTCCGGAGATCTCAGGGAGAAGGTGGCAAAGGCCGGCGTCAGCCTGCGGCGCGCGCTGGCGCCCGAGAAGCACAAGGTGCTCGCCTGGGTCCGGGACAATTTCTCCGAATACTGGGCGAGCGAAGCCGACGTGGCATTCAGCCGCGAGCCCGTCACCTGCTTCATCGCGGTCAAGGACGGCAAGATCATGGGCTTTGCCTGCCATGACGTGACCTGCCGCAACTTCTTCGGTCCCACCGGCGTCGACCCGAAGGCACGCAAGGGCGGCGTCGGCACGGCGCTGTTGCTCGCCTGTCTCGAGGACATGAAGCACGCGGGCTTCGGCTACGCCATCATCGGCGGCGTGGGGCCGGCGGAGTATTACGCCAAGGCCGTCGGCGCGGTTGCGATCGAAGGCTCGGACATCGGCATCTATCGCGGGCTGCTCGGTGCCAAGCGTTTTGAGGGTTGAAGCGCAGGGCGCATACAGACGCGGAAGGCGTTGCCTCCCGTTGCTGCCCCGGCATGCTAACGCGTGCGGATCAGCCGCTGCAGTCCCTTCAATATGCTGCTCAAGACGCTGTCGCGCCAGCTTGCAGGACGCACTGCCGCTTGCCACAGAGTAACGCGTTTCGAATAAGCACGATGCTTGTAGTGTAACACCGGGGCGCTCGCTTTGTCGCTCCATCGCCCGCCATTATACTCGCGGGCGAGCGTTAGCTGATGTGCCCGCCGCTTGCAGCGCCGCCATCTCCCATTGACCGGTTGCTCGGTCGTTCCCCCGGCCGCCGGTGTCAACGAAGGTATATCGGATGCGTTGCATGTCGTTTTCGGTCCTACTGTTCCTGGCGGCTATTTTGTCGGCGGCGCCGGCAATTAGCGGAGACACCAGCGTCGGCCCACCGCCGGCTCTGGAGCCAGGGCAGGCACCGCCGCTGCCAAAGCGGGGGGCACTGGCTGAACCCCGCTCGTCAAACCAGGTCGGCTTTCCCACGGCTCTGACGGCAGCCGTGATCCCGCCGGCCAGCCCGCTCACACCTGCCGCGGTTGCATTGGGTGAAAACCTGTTCTTCGACGGCCGGCTCTCGGGTGACGGGACCGTCGCCTGCGCTACGTGCCATGATCCGGCCCGCGCCTTCACCGACGGGAGGCCTGTATCGGTCGGGATCCATGGCCGCGCCGGTCAGCGCAATGCTCCGACCGTGCTCAATGCGCTCTATAACAAGACGCAGTTTTGGGACGGCCGGGTGGTTACGCTGGAACAGCAGGCGGCACTGCCGATCACAAACCCGTTCGAGATGGGTTCATCCAGCGTCGCCGACGCTGTGTCCAGGATCTCCGGCGACAAGGACTATCAGGCGCAATTCACGCGGGCCTTCGGCCGGGGCGTGAACGAACAGGATATGTTGCGCGCGATCGCGAGCTACGAACGGACATTGGCCTCTTTCGAATCACCCTTCGACCGTTTCATCGCCGGGGACGCCGATGCTATCAGCGACTCGGCCAAACGCGGCTGGGAATTGTTCAATACCAAGGCCCGCTGCAACCTCTGCCATGCCTTGTCGGACAACAAGCGCGATGTAACGACGTTTACCGACAATGACTTTCATAACATCGGCATCGGAATCCTCCGACATCGCGTTGGTCCTCTGGCACAGCAGGCGGAACATGAGCTTGCGCAAGGACATCCGCCGGATGTCGATATCGCAGCGATCGAGAGCGAGATGTCGGTTCTGGGACGTTTTCTCATCACAAAACGGCAGAGTGACATTGCGGCATTCAAGACGCCCGACCTGCGAAACGTCGTGGTGACAGGGCCCTACTTCCACGATGGATCGATGCAAACTTTATGGGATGTGGTGGATCACTACAACAAGGGCGATGGTCTCAACGATCCGTGGCTTGACGAGGATATCCAGCCGTTGGCCATGACGGAGCCCGAGATCGATGATCTCGTGGCATTTCTTGTTGCGCTGACAAGCTCACCATACAAGGAGGCCGGTGACCGGGAGTACGCACGGCAGTTCGCGTCATCCAGAGTTGATCGCCCACAGCGCGACACCGCACGAGCCTTTGGCCCGAGGCCGTCGCAACCAAAGCCGCCACCCATATGACTGAACCGCGCCGGGCATTGCCGGCGGCGTCAGTGAGGCATCGACGGCAGGGTTGCTCGAATGCGCTGCGGGAAATCCGGCCTGCCATCGGCCGCCTGCGCGGCCTCGTTGATCAGCGAGCCACGCCGCAGTTCCTCAAATGGCAGCGCTGTGTCGATCCGGCCCGAATAATAGAGGTAGCCGTCGATCCAACCGTTAAGCATATGCCTAATGTCGAGGCGACCGGTCCGACCAACAGCGTTCGCGTAACGCACGATGTTGATGGTACAGCTGTTGGTCAGCAGGTGATAGAACTCCGGCCGATCCGCGAGTTCGTTGATCCGCGCCAGATAGACCAGCAGCAGCCTGCGCGCGTCGTCGGGAGAGGTGTTGAGACGATAGAGGTACACCGCCTCGTGCCGATAGTTGGTGCGCACGCGGACGAGGTCGCGCTCGTCACCCACCACGTAGATCAGTTCGAATTGCTTGAACAGCGAGGCGATCGGCGCAAAGCCCTCGCCAACCTCCGGCCGTGTCTCGATGGAGATACTGAGCGGCGGCGCGTTGTCGAAGATGAAACTCAGAAACGTATGTCCGACCGGTCCCGACATAAAGTAGGACACGTAGAAATCGAGGGCCGTCAAATGCGACAGCAGCACCTCGCGCTCCTCATAGCGCACCGTGAAATCATCACGGGTGCGGTAGTCGAAATCGCGAACGCCGGTGAGGCGCACGTGGTCGCCGTCGATGAATGCGCGCGGCATCACCGCGACTTCCGGCCGCCAGGGACGATCGTGCGAGGGAGGGATAGTGATCCACCACGCGACTACGCCGAGAAACAGCATGACCGCGACCACGGACATGCGCCATTGACGCGAAAGCCAGACAGCCCATACCGCGAACGCCGCGAAAGCGCCCGCCAACCCCAGACGCAGCCCGGCCGACGGCAGATTCGAATAATAGATGGCAAGGCTGGCCCACGCGATGGCCAGGGCCCGGCACAGAAACCAGATCACCGCGATCAGCCAGCCAAAAGACGCCGACAGGAACCTGCGAACCAAGCTCAACGGCGCACTCCCTCGCCTCTTTGACCTCACTTGCCCAGCGTGTTCTTGTAGATTTTGCCATCCTTCATGATGACGACAAAGCTCTTGTCGGGGTTTGCGACAAGATTGATGTCCTCGAGCGGATTGCCATCGACCAGTAATAGATCCGCAAGTGCGCCGACTTCGACGACACCGAGTTTGCCGGGATAGGGATTGATGAACCCCGAGAGGGCCATCAACTCGCCATTGTCGGCGGTCGCCATCCGGAGCGCTTCGGCGGGAGTGTACCAGCGGACCATCATGGCCAGATATTGTCCCTGCCGGCTGGCAGCTGCCGCGTCACCCAGGATATCTGCGCCCCAGGCTGTCTTGATCTTGTACTTCCTTGCAAGCTTGTACGCGTTCTCCGTCCCGGCGAACACTTCCAGTGCTTTCTTCTGCGACACAGGACTCATCCGCGCAAAGACGGCCGCATCGTAGGTCAGGGGCTGCAGGCTCCACCAGATGCCCTTGTCCGCCAGCAATTTGGCGGTGGGCTCGTCGATCAGTTGACCGTGTTCGATGCACTTGACGCCGGCGGCGATCGCTTGCCGGATCGCGGCCGGCGTATAGGCGTGCACGGCCACATAGGTGCCCCAATTTTCGGCCGCCTCGACCGCGGCGTGAAGCTCCGCTTCGGTGAACTGGGTTGACTCGATCGGATTGTGCTGAGAACTGACACCACCGCCTCCCATCAGCTTGATCTGACTGGCACCCTGTCTCAGTTGCTCGCGAGCGCGCAGCCGTACCTCATCGGGGCTGTCGGCAATGGCTGCGATGCCCATAAGCTCGGACTGGCTCAACGGCCCGCCCAGCGCTCGCGGAACTTCGTAGCGAGCCCGAAAGTCTCCATGGCCCGAGGTTTGCGAGATCATGGCACCCGAGGGATAGATGCGCGGACCGACCGTGATGCCCTCGTCGATGGCGCGCTTCAACCCGAACACCGGGCCACCCATAT
>DATMNV010000203.1:0-51574 GCA_035568535.1 Bradyrhizobium sp. | reverse complement strand
CACGGTGCCCGACAGCAGCGCGGTCAGCGCGGGACCGGCGCCGCGGAACGGCACGTGCAACAGCTTGATGCCGGCACTTGCCGCAAACATCTCCATCGCAATGTGCAGCGTGCCATAGGGGCCGGACGAGCCGTAGGGAATTTGCCCCGGCCGCGCCTTCGCATCGTCGACGAAATCCTTCAGCGTCTTCCATGGCGCCGAGGCCGGCACCGCGAGCAGCGTCGGATCGGCGAGCACGCGCGCAACGGCTGCGAATTGCGAGACTTCATAAGCCACCGGACGGTCGAACAGCCGGTCGGCCTCGGGCAGCACCGCGAGCGAAGACAGCGTCATCAGCAGCGTGTAGCCGTCCGCCTCGGCGCGCGCCGCCTGCGCATTGCCGATCGATCCGCCCGCCCCTCCGGCGCGGTTGTCGACGATCACGGGCTTGCCCAGGACCCGCTCCAGCGCCAGCGCCACGGGACGTGCCGCAAGGTCAGCCTGGCCGCCGGCCGGAAACGGCACGATCATGGTGATGTTGCGGGAGGGATAGGCGACTTGTGCCAGCGTGCAGCGCGGCAGTGCGATCTGAGCGAAAGGCAGCGCGGCGGCGGTCTTCAACAGTTCACGGCGATTCATCGGCAGTTTCCCCCAGGCGATCTCGTTTGACGTTCTATAGCGGGATCGTGTGCACGCGCCAACGGGACGCGAAAGCTTCCGTTTGTCGCGGCAACAAGCAAGGCCTCATCCTGAGGAGCCGCGAAAGCGGCGTCTCGAAGGATAGACCGCGGGCGATATCGGGGCAGTGATTTGCCCGACGGGCTGATTTTCCGAAATCGTGTCAATCCTTTCCTGCAAAAATATTTCTGTTTTACAGAAGTTAAAATCAATTGTATGGTGCCGCTGTCCCGCTCCCCGATAAGAGGGGCGCTTCGCGATCGTCACGAGTGTTGGGCGCGGGATGCGATGGACGTGCCAGCCGCAGTTGACGAACGCGGCCGACACGGACGGCGAAGGCGCGTGGTCCTGGTCCCCCGATGCCGGGATCAAGCCCATGAAGTTTCTTCACAGGCGACGGTGGCTAAAAAAGCCCGGACACCGAGGAGAGCGCGCGATAAGCCGTAAACCATTGCGCAGGGAGCGCCGGTGTTTGGGCGTACCTGTGGCATTCTTTTTTCCATGCGAGCCGCGGGTGCAACTGAGCATCCGGCGCTCCCTGCGCCCTCTTTTTCGAAGAGGGACAAACGATGAGGCACAACTCGGGCAAATCATGCAGCGGGAATGCAAAGCCTTTTCTCACGCCGTCATTGCGAGCGCAGCGAAGCAATCCATCTCTCCGCTTGCGGCACGATGGATTGCTTCGTCGCTCCGCTCCTCGCAACGGTCACTTCCTCTTCCCCTTCGCAAAATGCTTCGTGAGATACTCCGCCAGCACCTCGACGCGCGCGGGCCTGGGGCCGCCGGGCGGGGTGACCAGATGCACGGCGCCTTCGGGCTGCTTCCAGCCTTTGAGGATCACTTCGACCTCGCCAGAGGCGATCGCCTCGCCGACGATGAAGTCGGGCAGATCGGCGATGCCCAGCCCCGCGATCAGCGCGGGCATCACGGCTTCGCCATTGTTGACGCGCAAGGGACCGCCGGGCCGCACGCTCGCCTGCTCGCCGGCGGCGTTGGTGTAGTGCCAGACGTTCGGGGTCGAGAGATAGGCATAACCGAAGCATTTGTGCTGCGCGAGCTGCATCGGGTGCGTCGGCCGGCCGTACTGTTTGAGATAAGACGGCGCCGCCACGGTGTAGCGCGGCATGGCGCAGAGCCGCCGCGCGATCAGCGACGAATCCGGCAGCCGGGCGATGCGCAGCCCCGCGTCAAAGCCCTCGCCGATCAGGTCGACCGTCGCATCGCTCAGATGCAGGTCGATCGACACTTCCGGATAGGTTTTGAGAAACTCCGGCAGCAGCGGTGCGACATTCTTGACGCCGAAGGTCATGGGTACTGCGAGCCGCACCAGCCCGCGCGGTACGGAAGATTGTGCCAGCGCCTCGTTCTCCGCGGCTTCGCCATCGGCCAAAAGCCGCGTGGCGCGCTCGGCGAGCTTTTGCCCGGCATCGGTCAGCGCCAGCCGCCGCGACGTGCGGTTGAACAGCCGCGCGCCGAGCCGCTCCTCCAGACGCCCGACCGCCTTGGAGACGGTCGCCTTCGACAGCGCCAGTTCGGTCGCGGCTCCCGCAAAGGAGCGCAGCTCCACGACTTTGGCGAAAATCGCCAGTGCCTCGAAATCGGGAAGTTTTGCCATGGGAGCCCAATTTGGAAACAATGTGTTTCGATAGTTTCTATTTCTATACCACAGCGGACGGCATATCCAAGAGCCATCGAAATTCCAGCGACGGAGAAATCCAATGACCAAGAGGCTTACAGGCAAGGTAGCCCTCGTTACCGACGGTTCGCGCGGCATCGGCGCGGCGTCGGCCCGCGCCCTCGCAGAGGAAGGCGCCAATGTCGCCATCAGCTATGTCGCTTCGCCGGAGAAGGCCGAAGCAGTAGTTGCAGACCTGAAGGCCAAAGGCGTCAAAGCTGGCGCCTACAAGGCCGATCAGGCATCGTCCGAAGAAGTCGAACAGCTCGTGAAGAATGTCGCGAAGGATTTTGGACGGCTTGACATCCTCGTCAACAATGCCGGCGTCGTGACGCCGTCTCCGGTTGACGACGCCAATCGCGATGCCACGGCGCTGGCGCGCCAGGATGCGGTCAACGTGCACGGCGTCGTCACCGCGATCCGCACCGCGGCGAATCTGATGGGAGAAGGCGGCCGCATCGTCACCATCGGCTCCGGCATCGCCACCCGCGCCTCGTTCCCCGGCCTTGCCGACTATGCCGCCACCAAGGCCGCGATCGTCGGCTACACCAAGGGCGCGTCGCGCGACCTCGGACCGCGCGGCATCACGGTGAACGTACTGCAGCCCGGCTCGATCGACACCGACATGAACCCGAAGGACGGCGGCGATTTCGCCGAAGCCCAACGCAGCCAGCACGCGCTGCAACGCTACGGCACCGCCGAGGAGATCGCGGCCGGCGTCGTCTTCCTGACGAGCCCGCAAGCTTCGTTCGTCACCGGCACGGTGCTCAATGTCGATGGCGGCTTTGGCGCCTGAACGAAATTCCAACGGCAAGCCGGGCGCATCGGGCGCCCGGTTCCAGTTCAAAACACGCAAGAGGAGAACTCTCATGATCAAATTGAAACCCTTTGCCAAGCTCGGCGGCGCCGACCATGGCTGGCTGAAGGCGAAGCATCACTTTTCCTTCGCCAGCTATCATGACCCTGCCAACGTCAACCACGGCGCGTTGCGCGTGTGGAACGACGACGAGATCGCGCCGAACACCGGCTTTCCGCCGCATCCGCATGCCAACATGGAAATCATCACCTATGTCCGCGAGGGTGCGATCACCCACCAGGACTCGCTTGGCAACAAGGGCCGCACCGAAGCCGGTGATGTGCAGGTGATGAGCGCGGGCTCGGGCATTCGCCACTCAGAATATAATCTGGAGCCGGCGCTGACCAAGATCTTCCAGATCTGGATCCAGCCCACGACACAGGGCGGCCAGCCGACCTGGGGTTCAAAGCCGTTCCCGAAGGCGGACCGCTCCGGCAAGCTCGTCACCATCGCCAGCGGCATTGATGGCGATGCGGATGCGCTGCCGATCCGGGCCGATGCGCGGGTGCTCGCCACCACGCTGAAGGCCGGCGAGAGCGCGGAGTATGACGCCGACAAGGCCCGCAACCTCTATCTCGTGCCGGCTGCCGGCAGCGTCGAGGTCAACGGCGTGCGGGTCAACGCCCGCGACGGCGCCGCGATCTCGGACGAAGCCAAGGTGAAGATCACCGCACTGGAAGATTCCGAACTGGTGCTGGTCGACGCGGCGTAAGAGCCCTGCCATCGCCGCAACACCAATCGTCATGCCCGGGCTTGACCCGGGCATCCATCCCCTTCGGTAGAGTCCTTTCAAGATTGATGGATGGCCGGGCCTTCGCCGCGCCGAAGGGGCTTCGGCCCCGCAGGCGGGTCAAGCCCGGCCATGACGATCGAAAATCATTTCGAACATCAGAGCCCCCAACCTCAGGAGACCACCATGCCCAAAGTTCTCGTCCTCTATTATTCCGCCTACGGCCACATCGAGGCCATGGCCAATGCGGTAGCCGAAGGCGCCCGCGAAACCGGCGCCAGCGTTGACATCAAGCGCGTACCCGAGCTCGTGCCGGCGGAAGTCGCCAAGGCCTCGCATTACAAGCTCGACCAGGCAGCTCCCGTCGCGAAGGTCGAGGAGCTGGCGAACTACGACGCCATCATCATCGGCACCGGCACCCGCTTCGGCCGCATGTCTTCGCAGATGGCCAACTTCCTCGACCAGGCCGGCGGGCTCTGGATGAAGGGCGCGCTGCACGGCAAGGTCGGTGGTGCCTTCACCTCGACCGCGACCCAACATGGTGGCCAGGAAACCACGCTGTTCTCGATCATCACCAACCTCCTGCATTTCGGCATGATCGTGGTCGGCCTGAACTATGGCTTCGCCGGCCAGATGAGGCTCGACGAGATCACCGGCGGCTCGCCCTACGGCACCACCACCATCGCCGGCGGCGACGGCAGCCGCCAGCCCAGCGCCAACGAGCTCGCCGGCGCGCGCTATCAAGGCCGCGAGATCGCGGAGACGGCCAAGAAACTTCACGGCTAACTTCATGGTTAACTTCACGGCTGAGCTGCATGGTTAACGCGCTGATGACGGCACGCCATTGCTCAGCGCATGGCAGATAGGAAAAGGGCGGTATTCTCACACGGGAATGCCGCCTTATCTCCTGCGCGTGGGGACGCAGGATTCTGGTATGGTCGAACTTCTTTTCATGGCTCAAATAGTACGCAACCCGCTGCAGGCGATGGCGCGGCGCTGGTACTGCAGGAGCCTTTTCCGCGCGACACGGGGCCGCCGGCGTTGCGAGGGATGCACGGCTTCGTGAGGTGACGAATTCGTGATAGGCATTGAGCCTTCACGAATGAGCGCCGGAGTCCATCCATGACAGGCCGTGTTGCTGATGCTTGGCCGGAGCTGCCGATTGCAGCCTGGCGTGACACTTGTGCGACGCTGCAGCTCTGGAGCCAGATCGTCGGCAAGATCAGGCTGACGCTCACACCCTGGCTGAACCATTCCTGGCACGTGACGCTTTACGTGACCTCGCGCGGGCTTTCGACCTCGCCGATCCCTTTCGGCGCCGGCAATTTCGAGATCGAATTCGACTTCATCGATCACGTCCTGAAGATTTCGACCGGCGAAGGCGAAACGCGGCAGTTCGCGCTGGCGGGCCATTCCGTCGCAAGCTTCTATGCACGCGTGTTGGCCGAACTGACGGCACTCGGCATTCGCGTCACCATCGACGAGATGCCGAACGAGCTGCCCGACCCGATCAGATTTTCCGAAGACACCCGGCACGCATCCTACGACCCGGACGCGGTGGCGCGTTTCTTCAAAATCCTTGTCAACGCCGATCGCGTGTTCAAGCAATTCCGCACCGGCTTCCTCGGCAAGGCGAGCCCGGTGCATTTCTTCTGGGGCAGTTTCGATCTCGCTGTGACGCGCTTTTCCGGCCGCACCGCGCCGCGCCATCCTGGCGGCGTCCCTCACCTTCCCGACAGCGTCGCCTGCGAGGCCTATTCGCACGAGGTGAGCAGCGCCGGCTTCTGGCCCGGCGGTGGGGCAATCGATTATCCCGCGTTCTATTCCTATGCCTATCCGGAGCCGGCGGGGTTTCGCACCACCAAGGCTCGTCCCGAAGCGGCCTTCTTCAGTGAAGCGCTCGGCGAGTTCGTCCTGCCTTACGACGCCGTACGCACGGCGAAAGATCCCGATGCCGCGCTGCTCGACTTCCTGCAAAGCACCTACGAGGCCGCCGCTATTGCCGCGAAATGGGACCGCGACGCGCTGGAATGCGAGAGCGGCAAGCCTGGCGTGGTGCGGGAAATCTAGTGAGATTTGGACGTTGCAAACGGGCCGACTGCCCGTCGAACGCGCTCGGCGAGCCGCGGATAGCGCCGCAGCCCCTGCGCGGTGCGGTCGCGCAGCGCATAGGGCATGCCACGCCAGGACAGCGCGATGCTGACATCCGTCAACGGAAGCGGTTTTGCGCCGAAGCGCCGCTTGTAGTCGTAATTGCCGATGCTGAGGTCAAAATGGCGCACGCCCTGCCCGTGCAGGACCGCCATCGTTCGTTCGACGCACAGCAGGCCCGGCGAGCAATTGGACCATTGCCTGCCGGCGTTGCTGGTCCGCAGCAGCGAATAATGGCTGCCGCGCCTGAGCCCCATGGTTGTGGCCACGATCCCGTCGTCGCAGACGAGCGCGGAAACCACGGCGTAGCCTTCCGCGACACCGCGGCTGACGACGTCGCGATAGAATTTCTTGTGATCGGGACCGTTGAGGACAAATCTCTGCCCGAGCTTCTTCATGCGCTCGTGCTGCTGGATGTCCATCACCTCGAGGATCCGCAGCGCTTCATCGACGCTGCTGGCGATCTCGAATCTAGCGCCTGGATGGCGGCTAAAGACGCGCCAGCACCGCGGCATCTGCATTTTCCTGATCGAGGCGCGGTAGATTTCGAAATCATCACCGACCTCGACGAGATTACCGTTCAACGAAGAGGAGCCGGTCCATTCGGTCGCCGCCAACGGGTTCGGACGTCCACGAATTTCCGCCGGCATCTTTTTCAGGCGGATCAGATCGGGACGATCAGGCAATCCGCGCAGCGCCGCCACCAGGGCGCGGCCCATGTCGCGCATGCTGGCGGAATCGCGTGGGGCGCCGCAGGCAAGGATCGGCGCGTTGTAGTCGCTCACGTCGAGATCGGCGAATTCGACCAGGCGAACGCCGTGGTGCTTGCGGCAGATCAGCGGGACCAGCGCGACATGACGCTGGGTTACAATGTCGGAAATGATGGCAATCAGCGGATCGACGCTATCGAAGGCGCCGTACCACGCATCGAGCCAGTAGCTGTGCTGAAAGCTCGTGCCGTCGCCGCGGTTGTCCCAGCGTGCGGCTGCGAGCGTCCAGTCGCGGACGAACTCCACGCGGAACGCGGCAACGGGCGATGCCCCCCGCGGGCCTGCCTCCCCAAGCTCTAGAACAGCCAACTTGCCCAATGCTTCTCACCCACCATCAAACTGAATGTGCTCGTCCCGCGGTCGCTGGGCTCAGTTTGATCATGTCTTCGCCGCAGGTTGCTTTGCGTATATCGTCACGGTTATGTGCCGTCCCGAACCGGGATTGCACGCATGGATGCTTACTTCTATCTGACAGGCTGAATGCGTTGGTACCAGTGCAATCATCGCGCGGAACCGGATGTCTGCAAGGTATGGCTAACATCCCTTACAGATTGTCGGCTCCGTTAATGCTTAATTCAGCGCCTCAATACCAGGCACCGCTTGCGGCTTTTGCTTGGGGCACAGGGTCATTATCCTAGGTCCATGCATTCCGTTGCCCTGTTGACCCCAAGCCATGCCAAGGATCTCGAGCGCTTCGGCCTGCTCTGTGAGAGCATCGATGCGTGCCTCACCGGCTACACCAGGCACTATGTCATCGTTAACGACGACGACGTGCCGCTGTTTGCGAAATACAGCTCAGAAAAACGGGTCGTGATTCCCGTTTCGCGCTATCTGCCGAAATGGCTCTGGGCCGTGCCGGCGGCGCTGCTGAGAAGCCGTCGGCGCGTCTGGGTTTCGCTGTTGTCCAAACCCGTGCACGGCTGGCACGTGCAGCAGATCGCCAAGATCGCGGGCGTTCTCGCAGCCCCCGAAGAGCGGTTGTGCATCATCGATTCCGACAACTTCTTTTTCCGCAGGTTCGACATCAGCCGCTACGCCGGCGCGGAGAAATCGCCGCTTTATGTCGACCGAGGCGCCATCAGCGCCGAGGCGCCGTTTCATTCGATCTGGCTGCGCAACTGCGATGCGATGCTCGGTCTGCCCGAGACGACTTTCCCTGCCGACGACTTTGTCGGCAATGTGCTGGTCTGGGACAAGTCGACGGTGCGGGCGATGACTGAAGCCATCCAGTCCGCCACCGGGAAGAGCTGGGCGCTGGCGATGTGTCGGAAACGTCCGTTCTCGGAATATCTGCTTTATGGGCGTTTCGTGGCGAGCTCGCCGGCCCATCTTGCGGCACACCAGATCGTGGAAGATAGCCTCGCGCTCGCGCACTGGGACGAAAGCCGGCTCGACAAGTCGTCGATCGAAGCGATGATGCACGACGCCGCGCCCGGGCAGGTCGCGCTTTGCATCCAGTCGTATTCGGGGACGTCGATCAGGGATATCAGGGGCGTGTTGTCCGCCGCACTCGTGCACGAGGCAGCCTAGCCGGCATTACGCTCCGGCGCTGCGAAGATTCGGAGTGCCAGCGTGTGAAGCAGGGTCCTGGCTTCGGCGATGTTCAGTACGATCGCAGCCAGCCCATAGATCAGCATGCCGCTCGCGGCGAGGACGGCAAACGTCAGGATACCCGGCACCGGCAGTAATTTCTCCAGCGCCAGCACCGCACAAGCCATCAAACCGCTCGCGAGCAGCGTCCGCGCCAGAGGCCCGAGCAGATAAGGCAAGGGGTACGCAAACCGGGTCAGCACCATGCCGGCCACCGTCCCGCAAACTTCCGAGACCAGGAACGATGCAGCCGTCCCCTGCAATCCCCACATATCCGTCAGCGGCCAGATGAGAGCGATGTTGACAGCCACGCTCACCAAACCCTGCACCAGCGACCATTCCGGCTTCTTGGCCAGATGGAAGCTGACGTGAACGTAATATTGCGTGATGCATTGAAACAGCCAACCGCCTGCCAGCATCGGAACGATCAACGCCGCCGTGTCGCGAAACGCGGGGCCGAGCAGGAACGAGGCGAGATAGGGAATGGTCAGCGCAAGACCCACTGCGGCCGGCACGGACACGGCCAGCAGGATTTCGCCGAAACGTTCCAACTGCTCGCGCGCCTTCGAGGTGCCGTATCGCGCAAGGCTGTTCACGGCGATCGGGAACGCGGCTGCGGCGAGGCTGCCGGCGGGCATCTGGATGATCTGCCGCGTCAGGTCGGCCGAGGCGCCATAGAGGCCGGAAAAGGCCTCGCTGGAGTGCCACGCCAGAAACAGCCGATCCATCGAGCACTGGAAGGTGTAGACGAAGGCGGTGATCGTGAAGACGAAGCCGAGGCGGAAAAACAGGCGGAGTTCGCCGAGGTCTGCTTTGGCGAGCGGCGCACGCCAGATGGTTCGCGCCGAATACGCCGCCGTCACGAAGTAGGCGAGCGCAGTGCCGGCCAGCAGGCCAAATCCGCCCCACCCCAACTTGATCGCGGCCAGACAAAAGGCAAAGGACACGATGGTCCGCAGTACGGCACCGGTGACAAATTCCCGCACCTGGAAGCGCGCGCGCATGATCTCCTGGCCCATTTCGACCAGGCCGATACCGAGCGCCAGGATGATCGCGCAACCGACCTCCAGCCACCCGCGATGCGCAAGATAGGCTGTCACGAGAAACAGCAACGGCGTCGCCGCGACCGAGATGCCGTATCCGGCCAGCGCCGTCGCGCGAAGGTCTCGCGGACCTCCTTCCGATTGAAGGCGCATCACCGAAAAGCGGATCCACGTAAAGAGGATCGCCGATACGAACCCGGCAATGCCGACACCAATGACGTAGACGCCATAGTCGCCCGGCGAAAGCAGCCGCGTGAACGTCGCCGTAGAGAGAAAGCCGAACACGGCGGCGACCACGCTCGCGATCATATACTGGGATGCGTGTCGAAGCATCGCTCAGGAAGCCTCGCGGGTGAATTTCGCAATCTCGTCCATGAACGACTTCGGTCGAAAATCGGCATCGAGCGGCAAGGGACGGTTGGGCAAGTGATCGCCCCGCGGAAACATCTGGTTGATCCAGCTGTAGCGATCCGAAAGTCCCCAGGTGACAATCGATTTGAGCGGAGCCTCCGAGGAGATGGTGGAGAGGACGTCGTGAACGAGCTTCGCGACGATCGCGTCCCGCCTCGTCACCTCGCCAGGAAGCTTCGAGTCGTCGACGTCAAGTTCGGTGACGATGACGTCGAGCCCCCAGGAGCGAAATTCGGCGACGCATTTTGCAAGGCCGTCCGTGTCGATCTCCAGTTCACCATGCAAATGAGATTGCAAGCCAATGGCATGAAGTGGCGTGCCCGTATCGAGCAGATCGGAAACGATATTGCGCAAGGTCGCGCGCCGCGCGGCAAACCGCTCGCCGACCGACTCGATGTCGTAGTCGTTCAACACGAGCTGAACATCGGGATCTGCATCGGCGGCGGTGCGGAAAGCCATTCGCATGTAATTGCTGCCGAGATAGCCCTGCCAAATCGAATCGCGCCTTTCCGTCGGCCGCTTCGGAAATTCAGGGATCGGCTCGTTCACGACGTCCCAGGACGTGAGCTTGCCCCGGTAATAGCCGGTCACCGTGGCAATATGATCGCGCAGCGCCCGCTCGGCGCCTGCGGCGTCCTTGATCTCGTTGGTCCACTCCGGCAAGTCCGCGTACCAGACCAGGTTGTGACCGCGCATGGTCAACCCGTTCTGGCGGGCAAAGTCGAGCAAGGCGTCGGCCTTCTCGAAAGCGAATGTGTGCGGATCGGGCCGAAGCGTCGGCCATTTCAATTCGTAGACCGGCACGATCTGCGTGCAATATCTGGTCACGGCGTTTTTCAAGCGAATGTCGGACTGCAGGTCCGCAAGCGTGACCGCAGCTCCATAGCCGTCGCGGCGGCCGCGCGCGTTCGCGGCCGGCGTCGCGCCTCTGACCACCGTGGACGCCGCTGCAGCCAGGCTGCCGGCGATAAGCTCTCGTCTGTTGATCTTCATCTGCGGGCCGCGCTCCACGGACATGGTTACGGGATATCAAAGCGGCGACGGCAACACCGCAAGTTTCATCCAACTACGTTAATTCAAATTGAAACCATCGGCCTGCGGTTTCACACCTGTGGCACGATCATTGCCGATGCATGTCGAACCGTGTCCACGAGTGTTCAGCTCTGGCACATCTCGACGCGCGCGCGACAAGTGCAGGTACCAATGTGGGTCAATGTCGTCATCCCCGTGAAGAACGGAGCCCGCTTTATCGGCGACGCCATTGCCAGCGCACTGGCCCAACCCGGCGTTAAGAGAGTGATCGTCGTCGACGACGGCTCGACGGACGAATCTGCCGAAATTGCAACGCGCGTTAATGATGAACGGGTGACTCTGATCCACGGCGGCGGACGAGGAGTCTCGGCCGCCCGCAATCTCGGATTCGCGGAAATCGAACGCCTGAACTCCGCAGAGGAGAGCGAGCGCAGCTGGGTGATGTTTCTAGACGCCGACGACCGCCTCGTTGCGGGCGCGACGCGAATGCTTCTCGAAAGCGTCCGGCCCGATTGTGTGGCCGTCTACGGAAATTACGAGCGGATCGACGCCGGCGGCCGTCGCATCGGACGCCGCAGCATGCTGCGTCGGCGAGGCAAGCCGAGCGGCGAGATCCTGCACGATCTGCTTGCCGGCAATTTCATCGTCAACGGCGGCGTCATGCTGATCCGGCATGCGCAATTCCGCCGGGCCGGCGGCTTCGATGAAACGCTGCGCTACTGCGAGGACTGGCACCTGTTCTGTCGTCTCGCGGGGCTCGGGCCCATTGTCTGGTGTCCGCGGACCACCGTTCTCGAATATCGCATCCACAACGAGAGCGCGATGATGAGCGGAGTCAATTTCAGCCATTATCGGGCGGCCGTCGAGCGCGTGTTTACGGACCCCATGATCACAAGCAAGATCAGCACTGCCGACGTCGCGCGGTTGCGGCGAAAGGCTGTCGCGCATTTGAGGACCTATCTTGCCTGTCAGGCGATTCGCGCCCGCGCCTATGGCCGTGCCATCAAGGAGACGGCCGAGGTGATTGCGCTTCTGCCATCGCAGACGCCGAAGACACTGGCCCACGCCCTCGGCGCATTGGCGGGGCTGTGATGCCGGATCAAAGCATGTTCGCGATAACCGACGTGACAAGACCAGAGGCCGTTGTCTGCATACCGACGTTCCGGCGGCCGGCAGGCCTGAAAAAAACCCTGCAGTCGCTGGCGGCCCAGGCGGATGCGAGGCATTTCGCCGTGGTCGTGGTCGAGAACGACGCCGAGAGGCTCGAGGGCAAGCGGGTCGCCGACGCGATATTTGCCACACAGGCCCTTTCCGGTTTCTGCGTCGTCGAGCGCAATCAGGGCAATGTCAGCGCGATCAATACGGCGTTCAGGACGGCTCGGGAGGCCTATCCGACTGCGGAGTTCTTCCTGATGATCGATGACGATGAGGAGGCTTCGTCGACATGGCTCGCAGGAATGATCGACACCGCGCGGTCGAGCGCAGCCGATCTGGTCGGCGGACCGGTCGTTCGTCGCTTTGAGGGCGATGCGTCGCCACGCCTGCAGAAGCACCCCCTCTTTTATTCGACCATCAACAGGTCGGGCGAGACCGACTCCCTGCATGGGACCGGCAATTGCCTCATTCGCCGAAGGGTGCTTGAAGTGCTCGGCGAACCGACGCTTGATCCCCGCTTCAACTTTCTCGGCGGCGGCGACATGGACTTCTTCACGCGCTGCCGCAGAGCCGGCTTCAGGTCGCAGTGGAATGAGGACGCCAGGGTGTTCGAGACCGTGCCGGCCCAGCGCATGAAGGCCCAATGGGTGCTTCGCCGCTCCATCGCCACCGGCGTGATCAACTACACGATCGACCAGAAGCGCTATCAAGGGCGCGTGGGCCCCGCCTGGCTGCTGCTGAAGAACCTTATCTCGCTGGGGCTCTCGCCGTTCCGCGCGGCAAGAGCCCTGATTGCGACTGGACATTGGCTTCCGGCGTCGCATCCG
Organism: Bradyrhizobium sp.; assembly: GCA_035568535.1. Taxonomy (GTDB): domain Bacteria; phylum Pseudomonadota; class Alphaproteobacteria; order Rhizobiales; family Xanthobacteraceae; genus Bradyrhizobium. The sequence continues at coordinate 38,677 of DATMNV010000203.1, read as the reverse complement.
CTTTGCCTGTCGATCGGGCGCAATCTGGCCGCATTGGGCCTGGCGCCCACTCCCTATCGCGCGGCCAATGTCACGCCGCTGTTCGAAACCGCGCCAGATAATGCAGCCCGAACACCGCTATCAGAAAGGTGAACCAGATCGGGTCGGCACGGTCGAGAAAGAAGCTCTCGAACGCGGCGAGATAGATACCGAACAGCCAGATGCGCAACAGCGCCATCGTCAGCGGCCCATTGTTCCCGCCGCGATCAGCAAGCTGGAAATCCCGTAAGGGCCCGATCACCAGCACCACGATCAGAAGCAGAAGACCCGGCAGCCCCATGGCGAGCGCGGTGTCCAGATAGCCGTTATGGCTGTGCGCGACGGTTGCGGCCCACTCCATGCCCGCGGGCGTCGACCTGGTTGCCCCTGTCCCCCAGAACGCCGCAAAGCCGTAACCCAACATCAATCGCGGCTGCAGCGATTGCAGGGCGAAAATCCAGATTTCGGTTCGGCCGGTGAAGCTCGTATCGAAGGGCAGCGCTTCGGCGATTGCGGCAAGCCGGTCGCTGATGACCGTGCCAACGCTCAACATGTTGAGAGCGATGAGCGGCGACAGCAGCACGATGGCGCGCAGCCAGAACGATGTGACGATGGCGGTCAGCGAACTCAGCACGAACGTCACAAAACACAGCGCAAGTGCGCTTTTGCCGCCGGCATTGAAGATGAAGATCGCCGCCATTGCAGCGCTGGCCAGGCCGGCCAGCGTGAAGCCGCTGCTGGCGACATAGATGCCGAGAAACAGCATCATCACCATCACGGCCGCCGCCACATTCTTGTGTCCGTACACGCCGCGCCAGTCACCGGCAAGCAGCGGCTCCTGCAGATCCGTGGCGAGATGAATGGAAAGGTTCGGCGCGAATACGATTCCGAGATAGCAGGTCGCAAGCAGTCCCAGTACGGCAATGCTGAACCATCGGGCCATTTCCGATTTCGATCTCGGCAGAAAGAACAGCATCGAGGCCACCGCGGCGGCGGCGGCGGTCAACGCAAAACGCTTGACCGATGTGGCGAGATCGGTCGACAGCACGACGCTGATGACAATCCAGCCGCCAAAGATCAGGTATCCCGGAGACAAGAGTGTCGCTAGCCCACGCCGGTTTTCCGCGATCGTCAGGAGGCCCGTGAGAACGGCCAGACCGCCGAAAACCGCATAAGTGATCGTATCGTTGCCGCTGGAGATGTTCGCCAGGTCCAGTTCGGCGAGATCTTCGAACGGCCGCAGCGAGATCCATGCCAGCAGCAACGCGGCGATGAAGGTCGTACCACGCAGCACCACCACGACCTGCTGACGGCGAAGAAAGCCGAGCAGCGCGCTGACCTCGGACATGGCGAGAAGCTGGCTCATCACGTCGAACTCGGGCAATCCGGGCTGGTTAATGAAATCTTAAGGCGCGCCACGCCATCGCTGCGGCCGCGACCGCATCAACAACAGTCAAGGTCATCTCAAAACGGTTAATGAATTCCGAATTAACCATCTAACGTCGGGATTTGAGGCGGAGGCCGCGCCGCGTACCCCTCGGCACCGATATTGCTGCGTTGGCCTCGCTATGAAACAGACCAGCACTGCGACCATTTCACACGGCGCCGCGCGACCGGAATTCGCGCGGTTTTCAAATGGGATTCCGGAAGTTCGTCGGCCGGGAGACCACGGCAGCCTGCTCGCGAAGCCGGCGCCTTGCCCGGCGAATCCCATTTTTGGACATGCCAGCCCCATCATGGACCAGCATCTGGTGGCCGTGCGAGACTGTCCATCGGACAGACTGCACGACATTCCATCTCCGCGCCAATCGCGCGAACCTCACAAAAGAAGTAAACCCATGAGCAAGTCGGCCGCATTGAACCTCGCCCGCACCACGCCCGCCGGAGGGCGCGACATGCCGCCGCGAGCGGCGTCTGCCACTGCTCAGCTACAGGCCCTGCTCCACCTGCCCCCCGGCGAGGCGTTCGACAGCCTGCTCAAGGTCCATGAAATTCTCGGCGCCGAGCTGCCGAGCGGCGAACTCGGCATCTATGAGGCCGGTGGTGGATCGACCTCTTTCCTGCCGTCCGACGTGCTGCGTCGCGCGCATGTGACCGTTGTCGATATCGACGAGGAGCAGCTGCGCAACAACGGCTACGCGCAGAAGACGATCCTGGGCGATATCCAGACCTACCGCTTCGCGCCCGGCAGTTTTGATCTTGTGATCTGCTACAATGTCATCGAGCACCTTCCCGATGTCGAGGCGGCGCTGACCGGCTTCTTTGCCTCCCTCAAGCGCGGCGGCCTCGCTTTGATCGCTGCGCCAAATCCAAAATCGCTGACCGGCTTCGTCACCAAATACACGCCGCACTGGTTCCACATCTGGTTCTACCGCCACGTGCTCGGCAAGAAGCTGGCCGGCCTGTCGGGCGAGCCGCCATTCCCAACCTTCTTCCACCCTCTGGTCACGCCGGCGAAGCTGGTGGCCTTTGCCAAAGCGCACGGCATGCAGGTGGTGTACCGGCGGGAGCACGAGAGCCCGCGCTTTCCGGAGATGCGCAGACGGATGCCGCTGTTTGCGGCCCTGCTCGACGCTTTCGCCGTCACCGCCAGCACGTTGTTTCGCACCGCCGACATGCGGCGAGGCGATTATCACCTGATCCTGCGCAAACGCTGACCCATGAGCCACGCGGGCGCGATAAATCGATCTGGATCCGTCGTGGCGAAAACGGTTCGATCGCGCGCGTCCCTTCGCGAATATCTTGGCGAATATCTTGGCGTATTTCTTGGCGAATTTCCTGGCGGTAACGAGTCGTTAGGGTCTGGCCACGCAGCGGCGCAAGGCCGCAGCGTCCAGTCCGATTACATCGGCACGACGAGCCGGCGTTTAAACGGTTTCTTTGCGATTTCGATGAATAGTCCCTCAATGAGTATGGTTAATTTTTGTTGTTGCGTTGGTACGGCGCCGAGTTTGGTGCGCTGCGTGACCCGAAGAGTGACCCCTCAGCCGATGCGTGCGGCAGTTGTGATGGAAGCTGGGGATCATGCTTGTCTATGACCAGCCGATAAACAGGGCGCGGCCTGGCAGGCGAGCGGCGACGCGCGCGTCGTCGGGATTTGACCTGTTCGCGCTGTTTGGCCTGTTGTGGCAGCGGAAGAGCATGATCATCGCGTCCGCGTTGATCATGGCCTGTGCCGCCGTCGTCATCGGCAAGAGCCTCTCGCCGAAATATACCGCGACCGCCGAGCTCTACGTCGATCCCCGCGAGCTGCAGCTGGTCGATCGCGAACTCACGCCCCGCGCAGTTGACGTTTCCGGCCTGTCGATGGTGGTGGAGAGCCAGGCGCGGCTGATCACGTCCAACAGCGTCTTGCTGCAGGTGATCCGGAACACCGATCTGGAAATGGACCCGGAGTTCGGCGGCAGTGAGAGCAAGGGCCTGTTGGCATCGTTGCTCGGCCTGTTCAGACTGGAACTGCGGCAGGCCGACGAGCCGAAGACCGACCACCTCGCGGCGCTGGATGCGCTGAGCCGTCACATCACCATCCGCAAGACCGAACGCAGTTTCGTGGTCGACATCGAGGTCTGGTCGCGCGATCCGGCAAGAGCCGCGATGCTCGCGAACGCGCTCGCCACCACCTATCTCGCCGAATCCAAGAGTTCGCAGGCGACCTCTGCGCGGCGGGCGACCAACGAATTGTCGGGCCGGTTGAAGGAGTTGCAGCAGCGGCTTCGCGACGCCGAAAACGCACTCGCCGTCTACAAGGCCCAAAACAATTTTGTCGGCACCCAGGACTCCCTGCTCAGCGACCAGCAGCTTTCCGCCTCCAACCAGCGGCTTGCGGCCGCGCATGCCGCCACGCTCGATGCGCAGGCGAGACTCGACCAGATCGAGAAGAGCCGCAACGCCTCCACGGATGTTGGAGCAACCCCCGAAGCGCTGCAGTCGCCGACCATCGCCAATCTGCGCGCGCAATATGCCGAAGCGCGCAGGAAATTTGCGGAGCTGAGCTCCGAGCTGGGCCCGATGCATCCCGCGCTGAAGCAGATGCAAAAGCAGGTCGAAGACCTGCGCCACACCATTAGCGAGGAATTGGACCGCTATTCACAATCGGCCAAGAACGATCTTATCCGCGCGCGCGACTATGAGAACTCGCTCACCAAGGCGCTGGATGCGCAGAAACGCCAGAGCGTCGCGCTCAGCCAGGCCTCGGTGCGTCTGCGCGAGCTCGAACGCGACGTCGAGGCGAACCGCGACGTCTATCAGTCCTTCCTGAAGCGCTCGCGCGAAACCGAGGAACAGGAAAGCCTCAACACCTCCGCCTCGCGCGTCATCGGCGAAGCCACCGTGCCGCAGCGGCGCTCGTTCCCGCCGGCGATGAGTCTCCTTGCCATGCTCGGCTTCCTGCTTGGCGCGCTCGGCGCTTCCGGCTGGGCGGTCGCGATCGATCGCCTCCCGATGGAGCCGCAATCGGCCGATCCGAGCACGCGGTCTTCCGCGCCCGGTCGGAAATCCGTGTCCGACCAGCCGCGCCGCGAACCGCCGATTACCCCGATCGAAAAGCCCGTGATCGCGCGGTTGCAGGATTCCGATGTTATCCGCACCCTCGGCGGAATCCTGGGCCACACCCATACCGCCGACGTCACGCGGTTCGACTGGCCGACCCTGCGTCCGGGCTTCCCGCTGACCACGTTCTTAAATGCGCTGCGCGATATCCGCGGCTCCATCAGCCGGCGTGCGCCGGCCGAACCAGCGCCGGTCATCGCCGTGATCAGCGAGGAGGAATGCATCGACCGCTGCGTCGCCGCGCTCAATTTTGCGCTGGCCGCCGCGCGCGACGGCGCCCGCGTGTTGATGATCGACGCCGATCACAAGGCGCACAAGCTTTCCAGCAAGGTGGCGCGCCTCGGTAGTAGCGAGCCCGGCCGGCTCGGCTGGCTCTCGATCGGCAGCAAGGCATCGCGCGAGATCAAGACCGCGAACGGGATTTCCATCCTGCCTTCCGCCAAGGGTAGCGATGCAAAGGCCGCCGACGCGATCCGTCGATCCATCGCGCAGGCGCGCGCAGCCGGTGGCTACGACCTCGTGGTCCTCGACGGCCCGGCATTGCCCTGGGAAGCGGCCGACCGCAAGCTGCTCGACGTTGCGAACGGCATCGTGGCGGTGCTGCCGATCCACCTCGATATCAACGAGGCGATGGACGACATCATCGCCTCGCTTGGTCCCGCGCAGCAGAAGCTTGCCGGCGTCATCCTGAACGAACTCACGCCGCCTGTCGCGGCACGGCAGCGAGGCAGGCAATATGCTTGAGCGCCGCCAAAATCCGACCGGACGCGCCGCGACATCAGGCATTCCCCGCATCACGCTGGGCGGGTTGCGGCTCGCCGTGCTCGACATCGAGCAGACCGCGAATTTCATGATCGAGGTGGCCTTCCCGCAGCGCCGGATCGGCCGCCCGCTTTATCTCACCTCCGCCAATGGCGAGGTGCTGGCGCGCTGCTCGACCGAGCCGATGACGGAACGGCTGTTCCGCACCGCCGATCTCATCAACGCCGACGGCCAGCCGCTGGTCACGGTGTCGCGGCTGAAATCGAGGACTCCCTTGCCGGAGCGGGTTGCGACCACCGACCTGTTCGATGTCGTGGCGCGCAAGGCCGCCGCGGCGGGGCTCTCCTTCTATATGTTCGGCGCGGATGCAGAGGAAAACGCCAGCGCCGTCGAGAATGTCAGGAAGCGCCATCCGACCCTGAAGATCGTCGGGCACAGCCACGGCTATCTTCGGGGTGACGCGCTCCGCGCCAAGGTGGACGAGATCAACGCCCTTGCGCCTGATTATCTTTGGTTGGCGCTTGGCGTGCCCTATGAGCAGGCCTTTGTCGAGGAATTCACGCCACGGCTTTCCAACGTCGGCGTCATCAAAACGTCGGGCGGATTGTTTAATTTCCTGTCGGGCAGTCGCCCGCGCGCGCCGCAATGGATGCAGGAGACCGGGCTGGAATGGGCCTGGCGCATCTGGCTCGAGCCGCGCCGGCTGTTCTGGCGTTATTTTACCACGAATCCGCGTGCCCTTTATCTGCTCTTCAACAAAAGCAAACCTTCTGGTACTGACCGCGCACAACATTAGACAGAAATCTCATATTGGACTGACATGAGTAACTCTCCCGCCATCCTGGTCACCGGCGGCGCGGGCTATATCGGCTCGCACGCCTGCCGCGCGCTCGAGGCGGCCGGCTATCAGCCCGTCGTCTACGACAACCTCTCCACCGGCCATAAGAGTTTTGTGGGCGGACCGCTGGTGGTCGGTGACCTCCTTAACAAGGCCGTGCTCGTGCGCACTTTCGCGCAGCATAACATCCAGGCGGTGATGCACTTTGCCGCCGCCAGCCTGGTCGGCGAGTCCATGACCGACCCGCAGAAATACTACATCAACAATGTCGGCGGTACGCTGTCCCTGCTCGAGGCGATGTGCGAGGCCGGCTGCACCCGCCTGGTGTTCTCCTCGACCGGTGCGGTCTACGGCCATGCCGACAGCCAGGCGCTGCCGGAAACCTACGCTTGCGCGCCGATCAACACCTATGGCGCGACCAAGTGGATGATCGAGCGCATGTTGGCCGATTATCGAGGCGCCTACGGCTTCGGCGCCTTCTGCCTGCGCTATTTCAACGCCAGCGGCGCCGACGCCCGTGGCGGCATCGGCGAGTTGCGCGACAACGAGACCCATCTCATCCCCCGTGCGATGATGACGCTGCAGGGGCATCTTACGGACTTCGCCGTGTTCGGCGACGATTACGATACGCCCGACGGCACCGCGATCCGCGACTATATCCATGTCACCGATCTCGCCGCCGCCCATGTCGCGGCGCTGAAACTGCTGATGCAGGGACATCAGGGCGGCGCCTTCAATCTCGGCACCGGCAAGGGCTTTTCCGTGCGCGAGATCCTGACAGCGATCGCGGCCGAGACCGGCCGCGAAGTGCCGCATGTGATCAAGCCACGCCGTGCCGGCGATCCCACCTATCTGGTCGCCGATCCCTCGGCCGCGCGCGATGTGCTGAAGTTTGTGCCTCAACACTCCGATCTTGCGACCATCATCCGCACCGCCTGGGCCTGGCACCAGAAGGCTCATCCGAAGAAAGCGGCATGAGCCTCCAGCTCGCGTTCTACAGCGGCTTGATCTGCACTTTGCGGAATTTCACTACGCCCGAGCCATATTGCAGCGCGATCGGCCCGGCGCCGAGATGCTTGGAATCCTGCACATCGGCGGTCTTCTGCCCGTTCAGGACGACAACCAGATGCGGGCCCTGCGCGGTGATCTCGAATGTGTTCCATTTGCCCCCCGCCTTCGGCATCGGATCGACCTTGGCGGTATCCACGATCGCGCCGGTACCATAGGTCGGGTCCGGCCGCTTGTCATAGACGTTGACCTCATAGCAGGTCTTGCCACCGATGCTTTGCGGCTGCTCGCAGCGGATGAAGATGCCGGTGTTGGCTTCGTCGTCGACCCAGAACTCCGCGTGGATCTGAAAATTCTTGTACGCGTCCTTGCTGACGAGATAGGCCAGATCCTTGCCGTCGAGCTTGTCGGCGGTCAAAAGCCCGTCCTTCATCTCCCAATTGGCCTTGGCGACCTCATTCCAGTCACCTTTCTTGCCGGTGTCGACCAGTGTGACCCAGCCGTCTTCGCCGGACGCCGCGCCGGCGTACAACGCGGCGGCGCCGATCAAGAACCCGGCCGCAATGGTCTTGAGATGGTATCGCATCAGAGTCCTCCCAATTTTTTTGTGGTTCGACGCTAGCAAGTGCGAGCGCCGTGCGCACGCAGCTTTCATGCTGCAACTGCGTTGCGCGTCCTCAGGGCAAGCACACATCTTCGTGCGCGCCTTGCCCCGCGACAATGCAACCGGATAGCATGGCCATCAACGGGCGCGCACGTATTCCGTCGCAGACGACGCTCGGCAGGACAGCACTTGGGGAGGAAACCATGAAGACCAGCAACCGGTTCTGGCGCATGCTGGCGCTGCCGATTTCATTCGCGGCGATGCTGAGCGTCGGCTCGGCGGCCGAACTCATTCCAGCCGCGGTGGTCTACAAGCTGCCGGACCAGATTCCCTGGGGCCCGGTCGATGCGCGCGGCGCGCAAAGCGCCGTCGTGGTCGGCGATCCCGGCAAGCCGGGTTTCTACATGGTCTATAACAAATGGACCAAGGGCAACCATTTCAGCCGCCCGCATTTCCATCCAAACGACCGCTATATCGTCGTGCTGCAAGGCACCTGGTGGGTCGGCTCCGGTCCGAAATTCGATCCCGAGCACGGCACCGTGCCAATGCCCGCCGGCAGCTTTGTCACCCATTATGGCAAGCAGGTCCATTGGGACGGCGCCAAGGACGAGGACGCCGTGCTCCTGATCATGGGCGAAGGTCCGGCAACGGCGACGCAGGTCGCGGAACAGCAGTAGCCGCGGACAAGCTCAGCCGACCGCGTTCTTGGCGATCGGGGCTGGTGCGCCGTCCGCTTTCGGCTGAAGCGGCGGCGAAGCGAGAACAGGCGTCGACTGCAGGAGCTCGGCGAGTTCGCGCGGCGGCAGCGGCCGGCTGAAGAGAAATCCCTGCATTTCATCGCAGGCATGGCTGCGCAGGAAGGCGTGCTGCTCGGCGGTCTCGACGCCTTCGGCCACGACGGTCATGCCAAGCGCCTTGCCCATGCTGATGATGGCCTGCGCAATCGCCTGATCCTCGGAATCCCGTGGCAGGTCGCGCACGAACGAGCGGTCGATCTTGATGGTGTCGATCGGGAATTGCTTCATCAGCGACATCGACGAATAGCCGGTGCCGAAATCGTCGATCGCAAGCCTGATGCCGCGATCCTGGACCGCGTGCAGTACCCGCACTGCGCGCGCGACATTGCGCATCACCATGCTTTCGGTGACCTCCAGCTGCAGGAGCACCGGCGACATGCCGCTTGCCGCCAGCGCCTCGTCGATATCATGCAGCAGATGCTCGTCGGCGAATTGCCGCGGCGACAGATTGACCGCCATCGCCACCGGCAGCAGGCCGCGGCGCTGCCAGGCCATGTTCTGCGCGCAGGCTTCACGCAGCACCCAGCGGCCGATCGGCACGATCAGGCCGGTTTCTTCGGCAAGCGGAATGAACTGCGCCGGCGCGATCATGCCGAGCTCGGGATGGGTCCAACGCAACAGCGCTTCCACGCCGGTGATCTGCCCGCTCTCCATGTCCACCTTGGGCTGGTAGTGCAGCGAGAACTGCTTGCGCTCGACCGCGCGGCGCAACTCGCTTTCGAGCGTCAGCCGCTCGATCGATTGCGCCTTGACCTCGCCCGTGAAGAAACGGAAGCCGTTCTTGCCGTCTTCCTTGGCGAGATACATCGCAAGATCGGCATTCTTGGTCAGCGTCTGCGCATCAGTGCCGTGCTCGGGATACATCGCAATCCCGATCGATGCCGTGGTGTGGCACTCGTGGCCGCGCAATTCCATGGGCTGGCCAAGGACGGCCAGAAGATTGGCGGCGACGCGCTCGACGTCGTCGCGGTCGGAGGCCTCCTCGAGGATGACGACGAATTCGTCGCCGCCAAGCCGGGCCACAATGTCGTTGGCGCGCAGCGAGCCGCGCAGCCGGTTGGCGATTTCCACCAGCAACATGTCGCCGGCATCGTGGCCGAGCGAGTCGTTGATGACCTTGAAGCGGTCGAGATCGATGAACAGCAGCGCAAAGCCGCGCGCGCTGCGGTACGCGGTGTCGATCGCATGACGCAGCAGTCCGCTGAACATCTCGCGGTTCGGCAGGTCGGTCAGGCTGTCATGCGAGGCGAGATATTCGATGCGCTCGTCGGCCTGTTGCTTCTCGTCGGCGCGGTCGAAATTCTCGAGCGCAAAGCAGACGTTGTCGGCGAGCCGCTGCAGCAATTCGACGAACTCAGGCGTGAAGGTATGCTTCTCCGCCGAGAGAAACAGCATGATGCCGACGATCGCGCCGTGCACCATCAACGGAAACGCGGCGCCCGCGTGGGCGCCGTCGGCGCGAACCACGGGATGGAACGCGATGCCGCGGGGATCGCTGAGATAGTCGTTGCTGATGCAGGCCTCCTTGGTGCGGAAGGCCGTGCCGCTGAGGCCGCGTCCTTCGGGATGCCCGGCGTTGGTGGAAAGCCTGATCGTCCTGGTGTTCTCCGCGGTCGGCCCCGCCACCGCGACCATGTCGAGATAGTCGCTGCCGGGCTTTTTCAGCGCGATCGTTGTGGAGGTGAACTTGCCGCCCTTCGCAACGGACTCGCAGACCAGGTTGAACAATTCGTCGCGCGACTTGGCCCGCATGATCGCTTCGTTGGTGGCGCTCAGCGCCGCGAACATGCGCGAGAGCCGCTCCTTCTGCTCGTCGGCCTTCGCCTTCTCCGCCGCGCGATCGAAATTCTCCAGCGCGAACGAGACGTTTTCCGCCATCCGCGCCAGCACCGCGACGATTTCCGCATCCGCTGCCCAGGACTTGCCGACGAAAAACAACAGCACGCCGACGCTCTTGTCCGATTTGATCAACGGCACCCCGATGCAAGCCACGACGCCGGTGGCGCGGCCCGCCTGCCACCACGGCCGCCCCTGCTCGGAACCAGCGATGTCGTGATTGACGCTGGGCTTCTGGGTGCGGAATGCCTTGCCGCAAACGCCGTTGCCATGGATGCTGTCCGGATCGATCGAGAACTGCACCTGCTTGATCAAGTCGACACTTTCGCCGGTGACGGCGACTACCTTCAGCCAGGTCGAGCCCTGCTCGGCGACCAGCACCACGGTCGCGATCGCCCTGCCGCTGTGAGTGGCGGCTTCGCAAACGCGCTGATAGAGATCCTGCTCGGTCTTGGCGCGAATGATCGCTTCGTTGGTGGCGCTGATGGCGCTGAACATCAGGTTCAGCCGGCGCACCGCGCGCTCACCTTCCTTGCGCGCGGCCTCCAGCGCAAAGTTATCGAGGGCGAAGGAAATGTTCGCGGACATGCGTTTGAGCATCGCGACGTCACTGTCCGTGAGAGAACCGGGTTCGCGCCTTGTAATCAGCAGCACGCCGACGCTGCGTCCCTTGCAGGTAAGCGGCACCGCGGCCGCGGCGCCGACCTGCCCTTGTTGCGCGCCGTGCCGCCAGGCGAGCGAGCGCCGGTCGTTGAGAAAATCATTTGATATCACCACCTCGCGGTCGCGGAAGGCCTGGCCGCACACGCCGGAACCCTCCGGCGTTCCCTCCACGATCGAGATATCGATGCTGCGGAGCCGCACGGTGTCCTCGCCGAAGCCGGCGGCAAAGCGCAGGAGATTGGTGCCTGCTTCCAGCAGGAAAACGGCGGTGGCGAGGAAGTCGCCGCTGGAGAAAGCCGCCTCACAAACCTTACCGTACAACTCCTCGGGCGATTTTGCGTACAAAATCGCCTCGTTGGTTGCACTCAGCGCAGCAAACGTACGCGCGAGATCGGTCGGCAAGTTATCGGCTCCCTGGGGCCACCTTTTCGAGCCCTCGAAGCCTATGCCGTCACGACGCCTAAATGGAGGTTATGAACGGCCGTAAACTGCGATTCAAAGTAAATGCTAGCCAAAGCGGATAATCCGGCAACGCAGCGCTAAGGTTTACGGTTTCCTGCGCCGAAAGTCATACGGCCTATTCCGCACCATGGAAACCAAGGACTTGGCGAGCGCTGCGGGCATGCCGGTCACGATTTTCTGGCCTTGCCCTCGCGCGAGGCGTTTGAGACGATGTGCCCCTGACAACAAGCAAGACCCGCGTCCCGCGCGGGCTGTTCCAGAGGAAATCCCCATGCCGATCGTTCAGGCCGACCGTCTCAGCCATATCGGGACGGCGCTGCTCAAAGCCGCCGGCGCGTCGGAAGAAGAGGCAAAGGCGGTCGCCGTCGGCTGCGTCAACGCCAACCTCGCCGGCCACGATTCCCACGGCGTGATCGCGATCCCGACCTATATCGACCGCATCATAGCCGGTCATATCGTGCCCGGCGTGAAATGGACAATTGTGCAGGAGACGCCGACCACGACCGTAATCGACGGCCATTGGGGCTTTGGCTTCCATGTCAACGCCAAGGCGATGGAGCTGACCATCAACAAGGCCAAGACCGCCAATGTCGCGGCGTGCACCGTGTTCCGGCAAAGCCATGTCGGACGGCTCGCGCATTATCCGATGATGGCGATGCGCGAAGGCATGATCGGGATTGCGACCGCCGATTCCGGCCGCTCGCCGAAACATGTCGCACCCTTCGGCGGCCGCGAGGCGCGGCTCGGCACCAATCCGATCTCGATTGCGGTGCCGTCCGATCTCGAGGCGCCGTTTTATCTTGACATGGCGACTTCAGCGGTCGCGGCCGGCAAGATCGCGCTGGCGATCGCGCGCAAGGAGGAAATCCCGACCGGCTGGATCATCGATGCCGAAGGGCGGCACACCACAGATCCCACGCAATATCGCAAGGGCGGCGCGCTGCTGCCGCTTGGCGGCACCGAAGGATATAAAGGCAGCGGCCTCGCCGCCATGGTCGAGGTGCTCTGCGGTCTGTTGACCGGGCTCGGTTTTGGAGTCGAGCCAACCGGCCGGCACAATGACGGCTGCTTCATGGCCGTGTTCAACGTCGCCGCGTTCCGGCCCTTGAAGGATTTCAAGAAGGAAGTCGCCGAGTTCGCACGCTATCTGAAATCGACGCCGCCGTCGGAAGGCTCACCCGGCGTGTTTTATCCGGGCGAAGTCGAATATCTGCGCGAGCAGGAGCGACGCAAGAACGGCATCGAGATCGAGGACGCGACGTGGGAGAAACTGCGCGCGCTGGCCGGCGAGTACAAGGTCGCACGCGAGCTCGATCTGGCCTGACGGGGAGAACAGCATGACACGGCAAATGGCGTTGGTCGGCTTCCTGCAGGCCCAGAACTGCACCAATCTACCAAGCTCCTGGCGGCATCCGGAATCGCGCGATGATTCCATGTCGGCGGATTACTACCAGGAGATCGCCCGCATCCTCGAAGCCGGCAAGTTCCATATGGCGTTCTTCGACGATCGGCTCGCCATGCCCGACCGCTATGGCAACGACCATGCGCACACCGTCGAATATGGCATCCGCTGTGTGAAAATGGACCCGATCGTGGTGCTGACCACCATGGGCATGGTCACGACAAAACTCGGCCTCGCCTCGACCTGCTCGACGACCTATTTCGAGCCGTTCGACGTGGCGCGGCGCTTTGCGACGCTCGACCTGATGACCGATGGCCGCGCCGCCTGGAACGTCGTGACATCAGTCAATGACGGCGAAGCGCTCAACATGGGCAAGGAACACCACCTCGAACATGATCCGCGCTACGACCGCGCCGACGAGTTCATGGAAGTCGTGCTCGGCCACTGGGATTCCTGGGAAGACGGCTCGCTCATTATCGACAAGAAGAGCGGGCGCTTCGCCGATCCGACCAAGGTGAAGCGGCTCGATCACAAGGGCGAGTTCTTCAAATCGCGCGGGCCGTTCACCGTGCCGCGCTCGCCGCAGGGCCATCCGGTGGTGATCCAGGCTGGCGCATCCGGCCGCGGCCAGCGCTTTGCCGGGCGCTGGGGCGAAGTGATCTTCACCGCCGCGCGCAATCTCGCCAATGCCAAGCAGGGCTATGACGCGATCCGCAATGAGGCCGCCAAAGCCGGCCGCGATCCCGAACAGATGTTCCTGTGCAACCTGATGACGCCGGTCTGCGGGGCAACAAAGGCGGAGGCCGAAGACAGGATGGCCGTGATCCAGAAGCTGCCGCTCGAGATCGACGCGCTGTCACTGCTCGCCGAGGGCCTCAACTTCGATTTCGGCGCCAAGGGCATCGATGAGCCGCTCACCACCGAAGAGCTGCAGGGCATGCAGGGCATGCTCGGCATCCGCGACGGCGTGCTGCGGACTTCCGGCAAGGCCAACCCGTCGACGCGCGACTTCATCACCTTCTCCGGCCGCGGCCAGGTCCAGGACGCCATCGTTGGCGGGCCGAAGGAAATTGCGGACAAGCTGGAAGAGATGTTCGTCGGCCGCGGTTGTGACGGCTTTGTCATCGCGGCGAGCTACGTTCCCGGCTCCTACGCCGATTTCGTGGAGCATATCGTGCCGGAATTGCAGCGCCGCGGGCTCTTTCACAAAGACTATGCCGGCAAGACCTTGCGCGAGAACCTTGGGCTCAAGCGCCCGGCCGCCGGCGCCTGGAAAACCCGGCCGCGCGCCGCGGCGGAATAAAGGAAAAAGAAAATGCGTTGGCTGAAATTTACCGCCGCCGGGCAGACCTCGTGGGGCATTGTCGAGGGCGACAAGGTGATGGCCGTCAGCGGCGATCCCTTTGGCGAGCACAAGAGGACGTCGCAGAGCTATGCGCTCAAGGACGTCAAGATCGAGCTGCCGGTTATGCCGCGCACCTTCTATTGCGTCGGGCTGAACTACCTCAAGCATCTGAAGGAAGCTGCCGACAAGGCCGGCACCGTCCCCAATGTCCCTGACAGGCCCGAGATTGGTTATCGCGCGCAGAATGCGCTGATCGCGCATGATGAAGATGTCGTGATACCGGCGACCGCGACCGAGAAGATTCACTACGAGGGCGAGCTCGTCGTCGTCATCGGCAAGAAGGCGAAGCATCTCTCCGAAAACGACGCGATGAGCTGCGTGCTCGGCTACACCATCGGCAACGACGTATCCGAGCGCACCTGGCAGAAGGCCGACCGCGGGCTGTGGCGTGCCAAGAACGCCGACACCTTCAAGCCGATGGGACCGTGGATCGAGACCGATGTCGATCTCGACGAGATGGAGACCATCATCAAGGTCAACGGCAAACAGACCGGCCGCTTCCACACCAACGACATGATCTTCGGCATCGTGCCGTTCATCGTCGAGCTGACCAAATACTTCACGCTGTGGCCGGGCGATGTGATCTGGATGGGCACCGACGGCGCCTCGCCTGATCTCAAGGCCGGCGATGTCGTCGAGATCGAGATCACCGGCATCGGCACCCTGCGCAACAAATTCGTCGCCGAGAAGCGCTAGTGGCTCGCTACTCCGCCGCGCATTATTTCCTCGAAGGCCTGGTCGATCTCGGTGTCGACTACATCTTCGCCAATCTCGGCACCGATCATGTCTCGGTCATCGAGGAGCTGGCACGCTGGGACAAGGAAGGCCGCAAGCATCCGGAAATGATCCTGTGCCCGCACGAGGTCGTCGCGGTGCATATGGCGGGCGGCTATGCGCTCGCGACCGGAAAAAGCCAGGCGGTGTTGGTGCATGTCGACGCCGGCACCGCGAACGCCTGCATGGCGATCCAGAACCTGTTCCGCTACCGCTTACCGGTGATGCTGTTCGCCGGGCGCGCGCCGCACACGCTGCACGGCGAGCTCACCGGCTCGCGCGACACCTATGTGCATTTCGTGCAGGACCCCTTCGATATCGCGAGCATCGTGCGGCCCTATGTGAAGTGGGAATATTCCCTGCCCTCCGGCGTCGTCGTAAAGGAAGCGCTCGCCCGCGCCAGCGCCTTTGCCCATAGCGATCCGCCGGGGCCGGTCTACATGATGTTGCCGCGCGAGACACTGGCCGAAGAATGGGACGAAGCCGCGATGCCGGCCTATCCGCCGGCGCGCTACGGCAGCGTGCGCGCGGGGGGCATCGAGCCGGCGCGCGCCGAGGCGATCGCGAAGGAGTTGATGGCTGCGGAGAATCCCGTCGCCTTTGCCGCCTATCTCGGCCGCAAACCGGATGCGGTTGCCATCCTCGACAAACTGGCGCGCACCTGCGGCATCCGTGTCGCCGAATTCAGTGCGATCGATCTGAACATTCCCCAGGACTCACCCTGTTATGCCGGCATCGATCCGCTGGCGCTGCTCGAAAACGCCGATCTCGGGCTGCTGCTCGACACCGACGTGCCCTTCGTGCCGCACTCGAAGCGCGCACGGGAGATGAAATGGATCCAGATCGACCTCGATCCGTTGAAGTCGGATTTCCCGATGTGGGGCTTTGCCACGGATCTACGTATCCAGGGCAACAGCAGCATCATCCTGCAGCAGGTGCTGGATATCATTGAAGCGCGCGCCGATGAAACTTATCGTAAGCGCGTCGCGGCACGGATCGAGAGCTGGAACGACGCGCGCGAGGCCTCAGCCAAAAAGCGCGCAACAGCGAGCGGCAACAAAGGCGTCTCCGGCGCACTCAATCCGGCCTTTGTATTCGCGGCTTTGAGCGACAAACTCTCGCAGGACGATGTCGTGCTCAATGAGGCCATCCGCAACGGCCCGATCCTGCAGGAGCATATGAAGCGCACCAAGCCGCAGAGCTATGTGGGGCTGGCCGGCGGCGGGCTCGGCTTTTCCGGCGGCATGGCGCTGGGCCTGAAGCTCGCCCAGCCGAAGCGCCGCATCGTGCAGGTGATCGGCGACGGCGGCTTCCACTTCTCCTCGCCCGACAGCGTCTATGCGGTGGCGCAGCACTACCAGATCCCGATTCTGACGGTCGTGCTCGACAATGGCGGCTGGCAGGCGGTGAAGTCAGCGACCCAGCGCGTCTATCCCAAGGGCATCGCGGCCGAGACCGACCAGTTCCAATCGCGGCTGATGTCGGGACGCCAGGGCGAGCGGCGGGACTTTTCGCAAGTCGCGAGGGCCTTCGGCGCCCGTGGCGAATGCGTGCGCGAGCCCGACGAACTCACCGCGGCAATCGACCGCTGCCTCGCGGCGCTCGATGACGGCAAGGCCGCCGTACTCCATGTTCACGTCACCCGACTCTAGGAGGCGCTGATGTCCGTACGCTTTAGCCTGATTAGCGCTTGTCTGCTCGCGCTCGCCGCGAGTTCCGCGCTGGCCGAGGAGGATGCGTCCAAATATCCGAGCCGGCCGATCCGCATCATTGTCGGTTTTGCGGCCGGCGGCGGTAACGACGTCATCGCCCGCATCTATGCGCAAAAGCTGTCGGAAGATCTCGGCCAGCCTGTGATTGTCGAGAACAAGCCGGGCGCCGGCGCGATTGTCGCGACCGAATATGTTTCGAAAGCCGCAGCCGACGGCTACACGCTGCTGGTCGGCGCCAGCGGCATGGCGATCAACCAGAGCCTCTACGCCAGGCTGCCTTACGACTCCGTCCGCGATTTCGTCGCGATCTCCGAGCTCGCTTCATTCCCGTTGCTCATGATCGTCAACGCCTCTTCGCCGATCAAATCGGTCGCCGAGTTCGTTGCCTATGCCAAGGCCAACGCGGACAAGATGAATTATGCGACCTCGTCCGCCACCTTCCAGCTCGTCACCGAGCTGTTCAAGCAGAAGACCGGCGCGCCGATGCAGGCCATTCCCTACAAGAGCGCCAACGAGATGGTGCTGGCCGTGATCTCGGGCCAGGTGACCACGACGATCGCGGATTCAGGCCCGGTGTCGCCGCAGGTGAAAGCCGGCGCGGTGCGGGCACTCGCGGTCACCGCACCGAAGCGAATGGCGGATTTCCCCGACGTGCCGACCATGAGAGAGGCTGGCGCCGATGTCGACGCCATTATCTGGACCGGCGTGTTTGCGCCCAAGGCGACGCCGCCCGAGATCGCGAAAAAGCTCGAGGGCGAGTTCATGAAAATCGCCAAACTGCCGGATGTCGTCGCGCGGTTGAAAGCCATCGGCGTCGACGCCGCCGGCACCTCGACCGACGAGTTCACGAAGATCATTCAGAGCGAGATCACGCGCTGGGGCGATGTCGTGAAATCGGCCAATATCAAGATCGAGCAATAGCGCTCTTTTCTTCCGGCAGGACCATCCTGACGATGACCGTTGCGACGGCCGCAACAACGATGTTGAGGATCAGCGCGCCGAGCCCGACAAAGAAAGTGTAGCTCTCTCCTCCCAGCGCAAGGCTCGCAAGCGGCTTCATGCCGTTGCTCCACACCGTCCAGCTGCCCCAGCCGATGCCGACGGCCCAGCCGAGCAAGAGGCCCTCGGCACGGAACCAGCGCGTGAACAGCCCGAACACCAGCGCCGGGAAGGTCTGCAGGATCCAAAGCCCGCCGAGCAGCTGCAGGTCGAGGGCAAATTGCGTCGGCAGGAACAGGATGAAGGCGAGCGCGCCGACCTTCACCACCAGCGAGGTAATCTTGGCGACCGACGCCTCGCCGGCATGGGTGATGTCCGGATTGACATAGGACTTCCAGACATTGCGGGTGAACAGGTTGGCCGCGCCGATGCTCATCACCGCCGCCGGCACCAGCGCGCCGATCGCGATCGCGGCAAAGGCGAAGCCTGCAAACCACGACGGGAACAGCGTCTGGAACAGCTGCGGCACCACGTCGTTCGGTGACGACAGTTTCAGCTTGGCGGCATGGCCCATGTAGCCGAGCAGCGCGATCAGGCCGAGCAGCAGGGTGTAAGCCGGCAGCAGGATCGCGTTCTTGCGGATGGTGTCGGCGGATTTCGACGCGAACACGCCGGTCAGCGTGTGCGGATACATGAAGGCGGCGAGCGCCGAGCCGAGCGCCAATGTGGCGAAGGGCAGCAGCAGTCCTGGCTTCAAGATCAGTCCGGTGGTGCCGCCCTTGGCGACGAACGCATCGTTTGCGGCGGAAAACACCGCGCCGTAGCCGCCGAGCTTGTAGGGCACTACAACGACTGCGATCAGCACCACGATGTAGATCATGATGTCCTTGACGAAAGCGATCAACGCCGGCGCGCGCAGGCCCGAGCTGTAGGTATAGAGCGCGAGGATGATGAAGGCCGCGATGATCGGGAACTCGCCGGTCAGCCCCATCGCCTTGATCACCACGCCCATGCCGATCAGCTGCAGCGCGATATAGGGCATGGTCGCGACCAGGCCGGTCAGCGCCACCGCGAGCTCCAGCCCGCGCGAATTGTAGGTGCCGTGCACGACATCGGCCGCGGTGACATAGCCGTTCTTGTGCGCGACCTTCCACAGGATCGGCATCACCGCGAACACGAAGGGATAGACGATGATGGTGTAAGGCAGCGCGAAAAAGCCGTAGGCGCCGACCGCATAGACCAGCGCCGGTACCGCGATCACGGTGTAGGCGGTGTAGAAATCGCCGCCGATCAAAAACCATGTGATCCAGGTGCCGAACTGCCTGCCGCCCAACCCCCATTCATCGAGATGCTCGCTCACCGGGCCGGACTTCCAGCGCGCGGCAAAGAAGCCCATCACGGTGACGAGTGCGAAAAAGAAGATGAAAACCGCAAGCGCCACCCATTCGATGTGATCGGCCATGACGCTGCCTCCTATTCGGCTTCGTCATGCGGCTGGCTTCGGTAGACCAGCCAGATCAGGATCGAGGTGATCGGCACCCAGGCGAACTGGTACCAGTAGAAGAAGGGAAATCCGAACAGCGAGGGTTCGAGGAAATTGTAGAACGGCACCCACAACAGGCCGACGAACGGCACCAGGAGCAGCATCCACATGGGCGGCCTCCAGCTCGCCGGCCGTCTCGCGGGCCGGCTTTTCCCGACACGTCAACAATCTAGGAGCAGGAACGTTGCGCCGCCAACGACATTTGCCGTTGCTGCGGCGCACTGCTCAACAAATTGATGCGCTGGAGTAGAATGTTGCCGCGATCAGAACGCCGGTCCTTCGCCATTGCGTCCATAGGTGATGCGAGGCGTCTGCACGGTGCCGTCTGCCTGCTTCTTCGCAGCCGAGACGAAGATCCTGGTGCCCGGCTGGATCTCCTCGCGCTTGCCGAACTCATAGGTGACGACGACCGTCTGCGGCGTCACGACCAGCTTCTTCTCGCCGTCCTTGTACTTCACCGACAACACCGGCCCGTCAACGCCGGTGACGGCCTGCTCGACACTGCCGTTGGTCATCTTGCTCTTGGGCAGGAGGTCCCAGTCATAATGGCCGTCGCCGGTGCCGCGCATCGATTCCGGGAAGATATGCACCTCGATGGCCTTTTGCGTGCCGTCCTCCTGCATCATGCCGGCGGAGCCGACATACATGCCGGACTTGATGTCGCTCATCTTGGCCGGGACGATGGCGACAAACAACGGATTGTCGGTCACGGTCAGCTTCAGCTCCGAGCCGTCGCGGGCCTTGACCACAAAGACCGGGCCGTCGATGCGCTCGATAGTTCCACGGACCCGCACCGTATCCTGGGCGAAAGCGGGAAGCGCGAATGCGACGAGAGCGAAGCTTGAGGCGGCGAGCGCGCGCAGGAACTTTCCAACCATGACGACCTCCGGGGTTGAGCAGCAATGCTCCTGCAACCCCGGCAATCCTGAATTATTCCTGCATGCACGAAAATAGCGCCGCGGCGATCATCAGGTCGCGGCGCTATTCAAAAGTGCCGTGCTATTTCACGACTTCGGCGCCGACCTTGCAGATCGCCGCGTCCTGATCGCCGGTGCCGCCGCTGCAGCCGACCGCACCGATCAGCTTGCCGTTTTCGACCAGCGGAAAACCACCGGGGCTCGCGACCAAGCCGCCGGGATCGAGCGTGCCGACATAGGCATGGCCGGTCTCATAAGCATTGTAGAAGGCCCGCGACTCCCGGCGGAAGCGCGCGGCCGTGCGCGCCTTGCCGATCGAGACGTTACCTGAAGCGATCTGCGCGCCTTCCATGCGCTCGAACATCACGGGCTCGCCATTGGTATCGACCACGGCGATGTTCATCTCCCAGTTCCGCTTCTTGGCTTCGGCTTCAGCGGCGGCCATCACCTGCTTGGCGCGCTCAAGCCCGATCGACTGGCCGTAGGGAATGTCGAACGGCACCGCTTCGGGTGTCCCGCCCGCGGATGGCTGTGTCGGCGGCATCGCGGGTGCAGGCGTTTGCGTCTGCGCAAGCGCCGACGAACTCACCAACACCACGGCGCAGGCCGCCAGATTCAAGGAAACGATAGCTCTCAATTTGGCCTCCCCTTTTTGTTGATTATGTCTCTATTTTGTTCAGCGATGGCGCAACGACGTCCGCGCCCACACGCTGCAACCCCGTGAAGCTGCCCATATTCCTTTGGAAATCTGGACGAGCTAATCGGCCTTGATGCCGGCGTCCTGGATCACCTTGCGCCAGCGATCCTCTTCCTCGCGGAAATAGCGGTCGAGTTCGGCCGGCGGGCTCACCGCCGTCACCAGTCCTTCGTTGACGCTGAGCTTCTTGAAGGCGTCTGCCTTGACCGCGCTGGCTGCCGCCTTGTTGAGGCGCGTGATGATCTCGGGCGGCGTCTTGGCCGGCGCGAACAGGCCGTACCAGGCTTCTGCATCATAACCAGGCACACCGGCTTCAGAGACCGTCGGCAGGTCCGCAAAGGCCGGCGAGCGCTCCGCCGAGGTCACTGCCAGTGCGCGCAATTGCCCGCCCTCGATCAGCGAGGCGGCGCTCGCCACCGTCGTGAACATCACCTGGATCTGGCCGCCGATCAAATCGGTGATCGCGGGCGCCGAGCCCTTGTAGGGCACGGTGGTGAGATTCACGTTCGCCATGTGCTTGAACAGCTCGCCCGCAAGATGGGCCGACGTGCCGGTGCCATAGGTGCCGTAGGAGAGCTTGTCAGGCTCGGCCTTTGCGGCTGCGATCAAGTCCTTGATCGACCGGATCGGCGATTTCGGATTGACCACGACAATGCTGAAGGAGCGCGCCACCAGCGCGACGGCTGCGAGATCGCGGTGCTGGTCGTAGGGCAGCTTGGCGTAAAGGCCGGGATTGACGGCGTTGGCGAAGGTGCCCATCAGCAGCGTGTAGCCGTCTGGCTCGCTCGCCGCGACCGCCTGCGTGCCGATAATGGTCCCAGCTCCCGGCTTGTTCTCGATGATGACGGAGACACCGAGCTCCTTTGCCATCTCCTGCGCCAGCGTGCGCGCCACCACATCGGTGCCGCCGCCCGGCGCAAAGGGCACCACGATCTTGATGATGCGGTCCGGATAGGCCGCACACGCGCGGCCGATCGGCAGCGAGGACAGCACGCATGCTGCAATCGCGAACAGAAAGTGGCTCAATTTGATTTTGGGGAACATGGGACCGCCATCGCAGGAGAAGCATCGCTTCATAAAGCGAGTCGGCGTCTTGCGCCATGCGCCGAACGACGGACGGCAGCGCGCGAACGGCAATGGACGCACGCCACGCTTCCCTACCGCGGGCCTTGGCTGATTGCGCTTCTGATGTAGCCTAGAGAAATGACTACAATTGTGGCCAAGGCGAGTACTCCCGCAAAGGGGGCGATGATGAGACCAGTGACAAAACTTTCAAGGAGTTCAAAATCAACCCAATTCTGCTGATCGCAAAACAGCCACTTCGGCATCCAGAGCCCGTTCCCTTGAATCCAGCCCATGCCTAGTTCGTCAAGCTCTACCAAGACAACGGCGAGCGATAAAACAAACGACGCATAGAAAATGACTTGAGACATCTGCCGGCGGATCGTCGCCATTTGACAAATGATCACGACAATCCATGGCAGGACGAAGAGAAGATGGTCTTCTGCCGCCACCCTGACATCGCGATACTCGCCGCAGAGGGAAGCTTGTTTCCACTCAAGGGTAGCCAAATTCGTCGTCACAAGCAGCGCTGCGGCAACAGTCAGATAAACGGCGGCGAGTCGGAATCTCGAGACCGGATGTGCGAGCTGTGGCATGACAACCCAGCCGGAGACACTTTGTTACCTACGCAAATCTAGCGAGAAAGCAGTACAGCTTTTGTGACGGCTTCGAGTGCTGGACGACTTCTCCCGCACGTGGGGGAGGTGCATCGTTCTTGTTAGGCACTGAACCTCAAATCATCCGCCCGATAACCGGAATCTTCCGCAGCAGGATCACCGTCACCCAGCTTCCCGCCAGCGTGCAAGCGAACACGATCGCGAATTTGAGGAAAGGCGACCATGCGGGATCGTAGACCGCATATTGCAGCCAGATGATGAAGATGTAGTGCACCAGGAAGATGCCATAGGCCGATGGCCGCATCGCATCGAGCAGGCGCAGCGGCGAATTCGCAAAGCGCAGGAACAAGCCGGGCTCCGTGAACGCCATCGCGCCGCTGAACAGCGCAAACGCGAGGCCATAGCCGACACGCCACGACAGCGGCGGCGAATTGAAGTTCGCCACCCAATTATGGTGGGCATAGACCAGCAACAGGATTGCGCCGTAGAAGAGGAGCGCGAACGCGGCCCATATTTTCCAGCGCGCGGCGAGCTCGCCGTTCTCCGCGAAAATGCCTGACTTCAAATCGATCGCGCCGATGCCGACGCCGACAAGGAAATAGCCGGAATAGAGAAAGATGCGGCTGGTCTGGATCGGCAGCGGAAAGCCGTCCGGCTCGAGCCAGGCGGAATCGCCAAACCTAAGGTGCATCGGCAGATACACGATCACCGAAAAGGTCAGGAAGGCGGCGAAGGCCAGGCCCGGCCGGTAGCGCAGCGCGTAGATGGCTTTGCCGAGTCCTTCGATCACGCCCGGCGCAACCGCCCACACCAGCGCGACGACTGCATCGAACGCCAGCAACACCCAGATGAACCATGCCGGCCCCGACGGCCAGGGGCCGACGGTCAGCGTGTGCCACCAGAAATGAAAATAGTTGAAGTCGGTGGTGCCCGGCAGATGGTAGCGCAGGAACGTCGGGTAATAGGCGAGCGGCATCACCACGAAGATCGAGACGAGATAGGGCACGCCGAGCCGCCAGGCGCGGTTGACGACGAAGTTTGTCGGCCCCCGTCGCGTCAGGCTGTCGCGCACGAACAGGCCCGAGATCAGGAACATGCAGGCCATGAAGAAGCTGTCGTTGAACAGCACGATGAGGTCGAAGCCGAGCCAGTGCGCCTTGTCGCCATGGCCGAAATAGGTGTAGTTGACGACGGAATGGTGCAGCACCACCAGCAGCGTGATGAAGGTGCGCGCGCGGTCGAATGCGACGATGCGCGCCGCCGTGACGATGTCATTGGGAGCCGACTTCTGCAGCATCGTTACTTCCCGATCATTTCTCGAACGCGTCGTAGATGATCTTCTTGATCGTGGTGTTCACATGCATGCGCCCGGAAGGCGAATCCTGCATGACAACGAAGAACATGTCCTCGGCCTTGTCGATCACGAGATAGACACCGGTTGCGCCATCCCATTTGAACTCGCCGAGCGAGCCGGGCGGTGACGGGATGGCGAAACCGGGATCTGTGCGCACACCGAAGCCATAACCGAAGCCAAAACCGTCACCGGGATAGTAATCATAATCGCGCGCGATGCCGGCGCCCGGCCCGATGTGATCCGTGGTCATCGCCTTGAAGGTGGCCGGGCTGAGATAGGTCTTGCCATCGAGCGTGCCGCCGTTGAGCAGCATCTGGCCATAGCGGGCGAAGTCGGCGATGGTCGAGACCATGCCGCCGCCACCAGACTCCCAGCGCGTGACATCAAGCGAGTTGCGCTCGACATGGCGGTCCTTGGGCAAAGGCTGGGCATAGCGCGCCCGCTCGGCCGGATCGGTCAGGAAGAATTTCGTGGTGGTCATGCCGAGGGGATCGAGCAGGTTTTGCTTCTCGAACTGATAGAGCGACTGGCCGGAGGCGACCTCGATGACGCGGCCGAGCACGTCGATCGAATGGCCGTAATCCCACAGTGTGTGCGGTTGTTCGGCCAGCGGCACTTTCGAGATCCGCTCGGCGAAGCCGGCATTGTCGAAATCGCCGAGATAGATGCCGGCATAGGCCGCCTTCACGAGGCCCTCGCCATAGAAGCCGTAGGTGATGCCGGAGGTATGCAACAGCAAATCCTCAACGGTCATCGGGCGCTGCAGCGGCACCCGATCGAGCACGGTCTTGCCGCTCTCGTCCTTGCGCTCGACGCCGACCTTCATTCCTGCGAACGAAGGTATGTATTTGCTGACGGGATCATCGAACGCGATCTTGCCGCGATCGACCAGCATCAGCGCCGCGACGCTGGTGATGGTCTTGGTGACAGAATGGATCGGGAAGATCGCGTCCTCCGTCATCGGCGTGCCCTTGTCGGGATCGCGCTTGCCGAACCATTTCAGATAGACCGGCTTGCCGTGCTGCTGCACCAGCACGGTAGCGCCCGGGATTCGCCCCGCAGCGACCTCGCCGTTGACGAAATCCTCGATGGCGCCGAGCTTTTTCACCGACGGCTTGGAGCCCGGCGGCGGGCCGAATGGCGGTGTTTCCGCCCGTGCAGCGCCGCCGAGCGCAAGCGCGGCCAATATGACAAATTTAAACGTATGTCCGGTGATGTCTGTCATTTCGAGCCGGACGATATTGCATTGCGGTGCGCCGATCCAGTTGGGCGCCGGTTCTATTTTCTAATCCGCCCGATTGTCGCTCAGGAATAGGGATTGATCAGCTTCTGCTGGTCGGCAGCGTGCCGCGCCAGGAGATCGATAAAGGTCCTGACCTTGGCCGAAAGATGATGGCGGTGCGGATAGACCGCATTCATGGAAAATTCGACCGGGCGGTATTCGGGCAGCAGCCGGACCAGTTCGCCCGATTCGAGATGGTCGCGGACCAGAAATCCGGCTGCCAGGAAGATGCCGACGCCGGCGACCGCGGCGCGGTGCAGCGTTTCGCCGCTGTTGGAAATGAGGTTCCCAGATATCCGCACCGACGCCGGCGCTCCCTTGCGGTCGATGAAATGCCATTCGTCGCCGAAGGGGTAACTGGCATGGCGGATGCAGTTGCGCCCGGCGAGGTCGGCGAGATGCTCCGGCCTGCCGTGCTTTTCGAGATAGCCATGCGAGCAGCACAGTACATGCCGCCAGGTCGCAAGGCTGCGCACGATCAGGCTTGAATCCGGCGGCGGCAGCATCCGGATCGCAACGTCGAAATTTTCATCGATCATGTCGACATTGCGCTCGCCGATGGCGAGATCGACCTTCACGTCGGGGTAGGAGGCGAGGAATTCCGCGACGACCGGCGAGAGGAACTGCACGATGTGGGTATTGGTGTAGATGCGCAGCGTGCCGCGCGGGGTCGACTGCAGGGCGCCTGCGATATCATCGGCCTGCTCGATGTCGGCGAGGATCTGCGTGCAGCGGTCGTAATAGGCCTTGCCGACCTCGGTCAGGCTGACCTTCCGCGTCGTCCGGTTGAGAAGCCTCGCCCCCAGCCGCTCTTCCAGCGCCTGCACATGGTTGCTCACCATGGTCGTGGACATATTGAGCTTGCGGCCGGCGGCGGAAAAACCGCCGGTATCGACGACCCGGACGAACGCGGTCAGGCTGGTCAGCCGGTCCATATGCGCCTCCGATTATCCCCTTTCAGTGGATAATGCTTTCGGTTTTTCCCGGATTATCACAGGCCATGAGACATTGCATCTTCAAGGCATCTTCGAAGGCCCCTTCGGGGGGTGCCGATCGAACCCTTAGGAGGATGCCATGTCGAATGCCGCTTATGTCTCTGAAACCAAAACGAAAATCTTCCTCACCCCATCCCGTCGGACGATCAAGCGCGCTGCATTGGCTCTCGCCGTAGTGCTCGGCCTCGCCGCCGCCGCGGATTTCGGCCACTACTACCTGACCGTCGGGCGGTATCTGGAGACGACAGATGACGCCTATGTCAAAGCCGATTCCACGATCATTGCACCGAAAGTGTCCGGCTACATCGCCGACGTGCTGGTCGGCGACAACGAGAAGGTCAAGGCCGGACAGCTCCTCGCGCGGATCGACTACCGCGATTTCCGTACCGCGCTGAACCAGGCCAAGGCCGACGTCGCCGCCTCCGAAGCCGCCGTGCGCAATCTCAATGCGCAGATCGAGTTGCAGGAGCCCCTGATCCAGCAGCAGGCTGCCGAAGTCGACGCGGCCGAAGCCAACCTCAAATTCGCGCAGGAAGAGCGCTCCCGTTACGATGACCTGATGAAGTCGGGCTCCGGTACCGTGCAACGCGCCCAGCAGACCGATGCGGCGTTGCGCGCCCAGACCGCGCAATTGCAGCAGGGCAAGTCGGGTCTGATCGCCGCCAAGAAGAAGGTCGAAGTGCTCTCGACCCAGCGCGCTCAGGCCGTCGCACAGCTCGATCATGCCCGCGCGGTCGAGCAGCAGGCAGCGTTGAACCTGTCCTACACAGAGATCACCGCGCCCGTTGACGGCACGGTCGGCGCCCGCTCGCTCCGGGTTGGCCAGTATGTCCAGGCCGGCACGCAGCTGATGGCGGTGGTGCCGCTGGATGCGGTCTATGTCGTCGCCAACTTCAAGGAGACGCAGCTCACCAACGTGCGCAACGGCCAGCCGGTCGAGCTCCAGGTCGACAGCTTCCACTCCACCACGCTGAAGGGCCATGTCGACAGCCTGTCGCCTGCGAGCGGCCTGGAATTCGCGCTGCTGCCGCCCGACAACGCCACCGGCAACTTCACCAAGATCGTGCAGCGCGTTCCCGTGAAGATCGTGCTCGACGACCAGAGCCTGAAGGGGCTGCTCCGCCCCGGCATGTCGGCGGTGCCGACCGTTGATACCAAGGCGACCGTGATCGCTGAGCGCGAGAACCAGAAGCGGCTCGCCTCCAGCGGCTCATCACCCCGCAGCTGACGCGTATCCAGCAAGGCATCTTCAAGCCCTGCTGGATAATGCTTCCGCTATTTCCCCGATTATCGAAACAGCCTGTTCAATACATGCTCTCCCGGCAAGCCAAGAGGAGACGATCATGACCGTCCTTCAAGCAACCCTCGACAACACCGCCCCCGCCGGCCGTCCCTCCCCCGCCGCCGTGCCCGCTACTCCTGCCGTCTCCGCCAAGACCTCGATCGCGGTGATCGGCGCCACGCTGGGCGCCTTCATGGCGGTGCTCAACATCCAGATCGTCAACGCCTCGCTCGCCGACATCCAGGGCGCGATCGGCGCCGGCATCGACGACGGCGGCTGGATCTCGACCTCGTACCTGATCGCCGAGATCGTGGTGATCCCGCTCAGCGGCTGGCTCGCCCAGGTGTTCTCGGTCCGCATCTATCTCCTGACCAACGCCGTCCTGTTCCTGGTGTTCTCGGCGGCCTGCGCGCTGGCGCAAGACCTGCCGCAGATGATCGTGCTGCGCGCCGTGCAGGGCTTTACCGGCGGCGTGCTGATCCCGATGGCGTTCACGCTGATCATCACGCTGCTGCCGAAGAACAAGCAGCCGATCGGCCTTGCGATGTTCGCGATCTCCGCCACCTTCGCGCCGGCGATCGGACCTACCATCGGCGGCTATCTCACCGAGAATTATGGCTGGGAATACATCTTCTACGTCAATGTCGTGCCCGGCGCGATCATGATCGCCATGCTGTTCTTTTCGCTCGAAGCCAAGCCGATGAAGCTCTCGCTGCTGCGCGACGGCGACTGGGCCGGCATCATCACCATGGCGATCGGACTCTCAGCGCTGCAGACCGTGCTGGAAGAAGGCAACAAGGATGACTGGTTCGGCTCGACCTTCATCGTCCGCCTCGCCGTCATTGCCGCGATCGCGCTGACGCTGTTCGTTGTCATCGAGCTGACCAGCCAGAAGCCACTCCTGAATCTGCGGCTGCTGTTCCGCCGCAATTTCGGCTTCGGCATTCTCGCCAACTTCCTGCTCGGTGTTGCCCTGTACGGCTCGGTCTATGTCCTGCCGGTCTATCTGTCCCGCATCCAGGGTTACAATTCCGAGCAGATCGGCATGGTGCTGGCCTGGACCGGCCTGCCGCAGCTCCTGCTGATCCCGCTGGTGCCGCGCCTGATGAAGCGCTTCGACCCGCGCATCGTGATCGGTATCGGCTTCGCGCTGTTCGCCGCCTCCAACTTCATGAACATCTACATGACCAATGACTACGCCACCGATCAGCTGTTCTGGCCCAACGTCGTCCGCGCCATCGGCCAGGCACTGGTGTTCGCACCGCTGTCAGCGGTTGCGACCGCGGGCATCGAGGCGGAGAACGCAGGTTCCGCGTCCGGACTGTTCAACATGATGCGCAACCTCGGCGGCGCCATCGGCATCGCCGCGCTGCAGACCCTGCTCACCAAGCGCGAGCAATATCATTCCAACGTGCTGTCGCAGTCGGTCTCGGTGTTCGAACAGGCGACCCGCAACCGGATCGATCAGCTCACGCAATATTTCATGAACCATGGCGTGATCGACCGCGTTGATGCCGCCCACCGCGCCTATGTCGCGATCGGCAAGGTCGTACAGAAGCAAGCCTTCATCCTCGCCTTCAGCGACACCTTCTATCTGCTCGGCGTGGCGCTAATTGTCGCACTGATCGCAGCGCTGATGCTGAAGAAGCCCGACCACCTTGACGCCGGTGGCGCCCACTAACCATCTACCTCAACCTGCAAAGGAGAACGACCATGAAACCCCGCATGAACTTCTACCAGGCCGCACCTGACACCATGAAAGCGCTCACCGCGCTGGAAAACCAGATCCAGGCGTCCGGTCTTGAGCAATCGCTGATCGAATTGGTCAAGACCCGCGCCTCGCAGATCAATGGCTGTGCCTTCTGCATCAACATGCACACCCAGGACGCGCGCAAGCGCGGCGAGACCGAGCAGCGGCTCTATCTCCTCAACGCCTGGCGCGAGGCGCCGGTCTATACCGACCGCGAGCGTGCCGCGCTGGCCTGGACCGAAGCGGTGACGCTGATCTCAGAGACCCATGCGCCCGACGACGTCTACAACGAAGTCCGCGCACATTTCTCGGAAGCCGAGACCGTCAACCTGACCATGCTGATCGCGACCATCAACTCCTGGAACCGGCTTTCGATCTCCTTCCGCGCGGTGCCGCCGGTGAGGGTCAGCGCCGCGACCGCAGCCTGATCAGGTGCCCGTCGCCTTCGCGAAGTCGACATAGATTTCGCGAAGGCGGGTGGCCATCGGGCCCGGCTTGCCGTTGGCGACCGTCTTGCCGTCGATGCTCACCACCGGCTGCACAAAGAGAGAAGCGCTGGTGATGAAGGCTTCCTTGGCCTTCAGCGCTTCATCCACCGAGAACGGCCGCTCCTCGACCCGGAGCTGCCGTTCTTCCGCGAGCTTCACCACCGCCTTGCGGGTGCAGCCCGGCAAGATCTCGCTGCCGTTCTGACGCGTCACGATCACGTCGTCTTGCGTCAGAATGAACGCCGACGACGAGCCGCCTTCGGTCACTTTCCCATCTTCGATCATCCACGCTTCACCTGCGCCTGCTTCAGCCGCAGCCTGTTTCGCCAGCACCTGCGCCAGCAGCGCCACGCTCTTGATGTCGCGCCGCGCCCAGCGGATGTCGGGCACCGTGATCACGGCAATGCCCTTCCTGCCGGATTCCGCATTCACGATATCCTTCACCGAGGTGAACATGATCAGCGTCGGCTTCACGCCCTTCGGAAACGCAAAATCGCGCCCCTCGTCGGCGCCGCGCGTCACCTCGATGTAGACCAGGCCGTTTTCAAGCTTGTTGCGCGAGATCAGCTCCTTCTGTATCTCGATGATGCGCTCGATGCTCTCGGGCAGCGGCAGCGCGATCTCGCCGACCGAACGCTCCAGCCGCGCCAGGTGAGAGGCATTGTCGACCAGCTTGCCGCCCAGCACGGCGGAGACTTCGTAAATGCCATCGGCAAACAGAAAGCCGCGGTCGAGGATCGAGACCTTGGCTTCCGATAAGGGCACGAACGAACCATTGACGTAAGCGATCGAATCCAAGGTCTTTCTCCTGTCGCGACGCGATTGCGTCGCACCTTATACCCCAAATCGTCAATGAGAGAGAATCTTGGACAGGAATTTCTGCGCGCGGTCACTACGGGGCTTGCCGAAGAAATCATTCTTTTCCGCGTCCTCGACGATCTCACCCATGTCCATGAAAATCACACGGTTCGCGACCTTTCTGGCAAATCCCATCTCGTGGGTCACCACCATCATGGTCATGCCCTCGCGCGCGAGATCGACCATGACGTCCAAGACCTCGCTGATCATCTCGGGATCGAGCGCCGAGGTCGGCTCGTCGAACAGCATCGCGATCGGGTCCATGGCGAGCGCACGCGCAATCGCGACACGCTGCTGCTGGCCGCCGGAGAGTTCTGCCGGATATTTCTTCGCGTGATCTTTCAGCCCGACGCGATCGAGCAGTTTTGCGCCCTTCGCCATCGCCGCATCGTGCGAACGTCCCAGCACCTTCTCCTGCGCGAGGCAGAGATTATCGATGATGCGCAAATGAGGGAACAGTTCGAAATGCTGGAACACCATGCCGACACGGGCGCGCAGCTCCGGCAGATTGGTCTTGGGATCGTTGACCTTGATGCCGTCGATGATGATCTCACCCTTCTGGAACGGCTCCAGCGCATTGACGCATTTGATCAGCGTCGACTTGCCCGAGCCCGACGGACCGCACACCACCACCACCTCGCCCTTGGCGACCGACGTGGTGCAGTCCTTCAGCGCCTGGAAACTGGCGGTGTACCATTTGTCGACGTGGCTGATCTCGATCATGGAATTCCCGCTAGCGCAACACTGCGATGCGCGACTGCAATTGCCGCACAACGAACGAGGCGACGCAGCAGATGATGAAATAGACCAGCGCTGCGAACAGGTACATCTCGACCAGCCGCCCGTCGCGGTGCGCCACGATGGTGGCCGCGCCAAGAAAATCGGTGATCGAGACCACATAAACCAGCGATGTGTCCTGGAACAACACGATGGTCTGAGTCAACAGCACGGGCAGCATGTTACGGAACGCCTGCGGCAGCACGACGTAGCGCATGGTCTGGTGATAGTTGAGGCCGAGGGCCTGCGCCGCCATCGGCTGCCCCCTGGAAATCGACTGGATGCCGGCGCGCATGATCTCCGAGAAATAGGCGGCCTCGAACATGATGAAGGTGATCAGCGAGGAGGCGAAAGCGCCGACCTTGATGGGACGCGAGGCGCCCGTCAGCCATTGCCCGATATAGGGCATCAGGAAATAGAACCAGAAGATCACCAGCACCAGCGGCAGCGAGCGCATCAGGTCGACATAGAGACCGGCGATCCGGCCGGGCAGCCGGTAGCCGGAGAGCCGCATCAGCGCGATCAGCGTACCGAAGATCAGTCCGCCGAGCGCGGAGAGCGTCGTCAGCGTCAACGTGAAGGTCATGCCGTCGTAGAAGAGATAGGGCAGCGAGCGGCGGATGACGTCAAAATCGAAATTGGCGAACATGGCCTCTCACTTCCCCGAAATATAGCCGGGGATCGCCACCGCGCGCTCGACGAAGCGCATGACGGTGACGACGACCAGATTGACCATCAGATACATAACGGTGGCGGCCGTGAACGACTCGAACACCTGGAAAGAAAATTCCTGCATGGAGCGCGCCGCGCCGGTCAGCTCGACCAGGCCGATGGTGATCGCCACGGCCGTGTTCTTGATGGTGGAGAGAAATTCCGAGGTCAGTGGCGGCAGGATGATGCGGAACGCCATCGGCAGCAGCACGTAGCGATAGGTTTGCAGCGTCGTCAGTCCGAGCGCTGTCGCGGCCTGCCTCTGCCCGCGTGGCAGCGAGCCGATGCCGGCCTGCAATTGCACCGCGACGCGCGCCGACATGAAGAGGCCGACGCCAACGGCGGCCGTATAGAATGGCGCATGCGGCAATTGCTTCAGCCACAGGCCCGCCCGCTGCGGCAGCAGCTCCGGCAGCACGAAGAACCAGAGAAAGAGCTGCACGAGCAGCGGCATGTTGCGGAAGAACTCGACATAGGCGAAGCCGAACCACGAGGCGGCCCTCGACGGCAGTGTACGCAGCACGCCGACGATCGATCCGCTTACGAGCGCGATGACCCACGCGAACAGCGAGGTCTCGATGGTCACCAGCAATCCCGACAGCAGCACGTCGAGATAGGTGCCGGCCCCGCCCGGGTCCGGTTCGAAAAAGATGTGCCAGTTCCAGTGATAGTTCACAGGGCGCTGTCCGGTTGGCCTCTCACATCGGCCTGTAGGAGTCCGGATCCGGCGAATCCGACGGCTTCGCGAACTCGGCCTTCAATGCCGGCGCAATCGGCGTGCTGAGGTTCAGCCCTTTCGGCGGTATCTTTTCCATGAACCATTTGTCGTAGAGCTTCTTGCCTTCGCCGGAGGTGTAGACCGCAGCAGTCGCTGCATCGACCACCTTCTTGAACTCGGGGTCGTCCCTGCGCAGCATGATCCCGTAAGGCTCGGGCTTGGAGAACGCGTCGGGCGAGATCACATAAGCGCTCGGCTCCTTCGAGCCCGCGACAAAGCTTGCGATCAGGACGTCGTCCATCACAAGCGCAGCGGCGCGGTCCGTTTCGACCATCAAGAACGCCTCGGCGTAGTCCTTGGCCGGAACAATCGTGATGCCGAGATTGCGCGCCGCGTTAACCTCGGTGAGCTGCTTGATGTTGGTGGTGCCGGCGGTCGAGACCACCGTCTTACCCTTCAGGTCGTCGATCGTGTTGAGGTTGTTCGCCTTCTTGGAGACAAAGCGGCTGGCGGTCAGAAAATGCGTATTGGTGAAGGTGACGAGCTTCTGCCGTTCGGCATTGTTGGTGGTTGAGCCGCATTCGAGATCGATGGTGCCGTTGGCGAGCAGCGGAATGCGGGTGGCTGATGTCACCGGGTTGAGCTTGGCCTCGATCTTGTCGAGCTTGAGTTCTTTCTTCACCGCGTCGACGATGCGATAGCAGATGTCCATCGCAAAGCCGACCGGCTTCTGGTTGTCATCGAGATAGGAGAACGGGACTGAGGAATCGCGAAAACCGAGCGTGATTACGCCGGTTTCCTTGATGTTCTTCAGCGTCCCCGTCAACTCCTCGGCGCAGGCCTGGCCGCCGCCCAGCAGGCCAGCCAGCGCCAAGCCGAGGATTTTCAATCGTTTCATTTTTTCCGTCCCTCTGGATGGTCACCGGGAGTACATGCATAAACCGGACCGGAATGAATGTACTCGCCGATACCTCTCATGGACGGTTTCTCGAACGGTGCCGCGCAGGAGATTACCTTACATCGCCTTGTACGAATCCGGGTCCGGTGAATCCGACGGCTTCGCAAACTCCGCCTTCAATTCCGGCGAGATCGGCACGTTCAGATTCAGCCCTTTCGGCGGGATCTTGGCCATGAACCATTTCTCGTAGAGCTTCTGGCCCTCACCGCTCTTGTAAATATCGCCGGTCGCGGCATCAACCACCTTCTTGAAGGCCGGGTCCTCCCTGCGCAGCATGATCCCATAGGGCTCAGGCTTGGAGAACGCGTCCTTGGAGATGACATAGTCATCCGGCGACTTCGATCCCGCGACAAGGCTCGCGAGCAGGATGTCGTCCATGACGAAGGCCACCGCGCGATCGGTCTCCACCATCAGGAAGGCTTCGGCATGGTCCTTGGCTGGGACGATGGTCGCGCCGAGATTGCGCGCGACATTGGCCTCGGTGAGCTGCTTGATGTTGGTGGTGCCGGCGGTCGAGACCACCGTCTTGCCCTTCAGATCATCAATCGAGTTGATCTTGCTCGACTTCTTGGAGACGTAGCGGCTCGCGGTGAGGAAATGCGTGTTGGTGAAGGCGACCTGCTTCTGCCGCTCGGCATTGTTGGTGGTCGAGCCGCATTCGAGGTCGATGGTGCCGTTGGCCATCAGCGGAATACGCGTCGCCGAGGTCACCGGGTTGAGCTTGACCTCGAGCTTGTCGAGCTTGAGACCCTTCTTCACGGCATCGACGATCTTGTAGCAGATGTCCATCGCGAAGCCGACCGGCTTCTGATTGTCGTCGAGATAGGAGAATGGAATCGAGGAATCGCGGAAGCCGAGCGTGATCGCGCCGGTCTCCTTGATGTTCTTCAACGTCCCGGTCAGTTCCTCGGCGCCGGCGTGGCTTGCGCCGAACGCGGCGAGGAGCGCAAAACCAAGGATTTTCAATCGTTTCATCGTCTAACTCCCCACATGGATGGTCGGCCGGAATGCTTGCACAAACCGGGCCAGATTAGAATGTGACTTTTGGAGGCCATCGGCCCCCGGAAGGGTCCATGGCAAGCCCAGCCAAGCCTGTCCCGGACAATTGCGACAAACTGCATGCCGCAGGCGCGTTTGCCGTGCGCCATTCGGTCACGCGCCGACCCGCCGGTTCATGCGTGGCGCCCCTGCTCCGGCGATACCTGTGCCATTTTGGATCTCGCTCAGGACCGGCGCGATGTAGCGCCGGAATTGCTCGGGATTTTCGCTCATCGGAAAATGCCCAAGCTCTTCCATCACCGTGACGCGGGCGCCCGGGATCGACGCGGCCGTGCGCTTCGTATCCTCCGGCGTACAGGAAAAATCATATTCGCCGGTGAGCAGATAAAGCGGGCAGATGCCGGTATCGATCCTCTCAACCTTGCCGCGCAGGTCGCCGTCGACGCGGTAGAAATAGAGATCGCCCTTGAACACGCCGGGCCCGCCCTGCCTATAGGCCCAGAGCGTTTCGTCGCGTGACGCTTTTGGACTCTGTGGAGCGATGAGCCCGGACACCAGCGCGGCACAGATTTCGCCGCCATGGACGTCGGGACGATTGAGCCAGGTCGTGTCGTACCAGGGCTGCTGGAAGTCGGCGGCCTCGAGCCCGATCAGCGCGCGGAATTCCGCGGCATGATCGATCGCCAGATTGAGCACGATGCGGCCGCCGATCGAGCAGCCCACGACCACGGGCTTGTCGAGTTGCAACGCCCTGCAGAAGGCGCGGATCGTCTGCGTGTAGCGCGCGGTGGTGAGCTGGTACTCGTCACCGTTCCAGCTCGGGGGCGGGTTGGATTTGCCGTGCCAGGGCATGTCGAAGGCGATGATGCGGAAGGCCTTGGTGAACTCGGCGTCCGCCAGCAGATGCCGCCATTGCCGTCCGTCGGAGCCCGCGGTGTGCAGGCACACCAGCGGAATGCCCGCGCCGCTCTCCTCGAAATAGATGCGATGCATCTCGCCGCCGACGTCGACATGGACGTAGCGGCCGATCATCGGCTCGATCTGGCCGTTCATGCCGCGACCTCCGCTTGATGGAGCCGCGGCAGCGCCAGCAGGTCCTTGAAATATTGCAGATGCGTCATGAAAGGATGCAGATCGCCTTCCAGCACGGCCTCGCCGCGCTTGGTCAGCGCCAGCAGATCGTGCCAGCCCGGACGCGGCATCGGCTTCCAATATTCGCTCCAGGCCGAAGCTGTCGCACGATATGAAAAACGCCAGGAGCGCATCAGCGTGGGTTGCGCGGTCATTTCGACGATGCGGCCGGCGCGGATGGACACGAAGAACGGCTGGTCGATCAGCCCAAGCCGGCAGTCGCAATCGAGAAAACGGCCGCGCAACACCAGCGCGGGAGTGGCCTCGAGCCAATCGGGGACGGCTGCAAAGGTCCTGATCAGTGCATCGTGCGTCATTGTCATCGCGCCCGTTCGCCCAGATCCCAGAACAGGCCGGCCATGATGCCGAGCGCCTCTTCCGTCACCGACAGCAGGATGTGCTCGTCGGGCGCATGCTGCGAGCAGCCGGGATAGGAATGCGGCACCCAGATGGTCGGTAATCCCAGCGTCTCGGAGAACACATCGTTCGGCAGCGAGCCGCCGAAATTCGGCAGCACCGCGGGCGGCTTCCCCGTGGTCTGCCGGATCGACTCCGCCGCCCAGGGGATCCAGGGGCTGTCGAAATCGGTGCGCGAGGCGAGGAAGCTCTGCGTCGCGCTGACCTCCACCATCGGGAAGCCGTTGGCGTGGAGATGCTTGCGCACGGCATCGACGACCTGCTCATGCCTGGTGCCGACCACGAAGCGAAGCTGCAGCACCGCGCGGGCGTGACCGGGAATGGCGTTCGCCGGCTTCTCGATGTTGCCCGAGGACATGGCCAGCACTTCCAGCGTATTCCAGGCATAGAGCCGCTCGGCGGCGGAAAGCCCCTCCTCGCCCCAATTCTCCGCGAGCGCGGGTTCGTCCGCCGTCGGCTCGATCTCGACATCGGCGAGATACGCTCTGATCTGGTTGGTGAGCCGCGGCGGCTTCAGCGCTTCCAGCTTCATCCGTCCATAGTGATCGACCAGGCACGCGATCGCATTCGCAAGGATCGTGGCGGGATTGGCGAGCACGCCACCCCAGTTGCCGGAATGATGCCCGCCTTCGCGCAAATTCACATCGAGATGAATGCGGATGCCGCCGCGGCAGCCGAGGAAGATGGTCGGACGGTCCGCGGCGAGCCGCGGCCCGTCGGAGGCGAGCAGCAAATCCGCCTTCAGCTCGTCGCGCAGCGACATGCAGACCTTATTCAGGTCGGGCGAGCCGATCTCCTCGCCCATCTCGACCAGGAATTTCGCGTTGAAGCCGAGCTTGCCGCCACGAGCCTCGCGTACGGCACGTAGGGCAGCGAGATTGATCGAGTGCTGGCCCTTGTTGTCGGCGGTGCCGCGGCCATAGACGCGGTTGTCGATTTTGGTGGTCTGCCAGGGATCGAGGTTGCTGCGCCATTCGCCGACCATGCCGTCGACGACATCGCCATGGCCATAGATGAGAACGGTCGGCAGCGATGCTCCCTCGCGATGCTCGGCCACGAGGAATGGCGCCTTGCCGCTCGGCGATTCCACCAGCCGGCTCTCGAAGTCGAGCTCGGCAAGCGCGGTGCGCATCTCCTGCTCCAGATAGGCGCGCAGCTCGTCGCCGCGGCCGGCGTTCTGGCTCTCGGTCTGGTAGGCCACCCGGCGCTCCAGCGTCTTCAGGAACTCGCCGGAGGCGATCTGGTGATGGGCGTGGGCGATGGCACTGGCTCTTGTCATGTCGTCCTTTTGCGTCGCGGAATGTGGCCAATCGCACCAGCGTATCGGGATACGTGCGCGGCCGGAAGAGTACCTATTTGCGGAATTTGACTTGCTAAGGTGAGCGGGGATGGACCAACTTTGGCCGAGCGCCCGGCGGCCCACCGGGCTGGTGTTCGGAAGGAAATTGCAATGAAGACGATGCTGCAGGCGACTGCTATCTGCTTGTTGTTTGCGGGTTCCGCGTTGGCGCTAACTGGCGAGCGATTCCCGGAAATTCCCCTGGACAAGATGACACCGGCCCAGCGTAGTGTGGCCGACGCCATTCTGTCCGGTCCGCGCAAAGAAATAGGCCCGCCTTTCGATACCTGGCTGCGTAGCCCGGAATTGACGGATCGATTGGCAAAGCTCGGCGAATATCTCTTCTTCAAGACCTCGCTGGATAATCGCGTCCGGGAGATGGTGGTCCTGATGAGCGCGCAATTCTGGGGCTCGCAATATGAGTGGTACGCCCATGCGCCGATGGCGACCAAAGCGGGCCTTGATCCAGCCACGATTGCAGCGATCGGCGCCGGACGAAAACCTGACAATATGAAGGATGACGAGGCCGTCGCCTGGGAGTTCACCACGCAGCTTCGCCGCGACCATGGCGTGGACGATGCGATCTATGCCAAGGCCGTTGAAAAATTTGGCGAACGCGGCGTGGTCGACCTGATCGCGCTCAACGGCGGTTACGACCTGGTGTCGATGACGCTCAACGTCGCCCGCGTGTCGGTCCCGTCCGACGCGCAATTGCCGTTCAAACAGGCCGGCCGTTAAACCGAACTCGCGCGGATCATCATGAAGAAAGAAATCCGGCTCAACGCCTTCGCCATGAATTGCGTGGCACATCAGTCGCCGGGGCTGTGGACCCATCCGCGCGACCGCACGGCCGAATATAACCGCCTGCCCTACTGGCTCGATCTCGCAAGGACGCTGGAGCGCGGCCGCTTCGACGGACTGTTTCTCGCCGACGTGCTCGGCGTCTATGACGTCTATGGCAACAGCCCTGATGCTGCGCTCAAATACGCGACGCAGACGCCGGCGAACGAGCCG
>DATMNV010000202.1:0-10370 GCA_035568535.1 Bradyrhizobium sp. | reverse complement strand
CCGACGGGCCTGCCGGCTACTTTTTTGGCGCCGAAGTTGGGCCGCCAAGTCATTGGCGAGGGAACAGCCTCAGCCAGGGCGCCAGGTGGAACGCGCTCATCAACACATACATCGGAACCATTCCGGTCAACGCTGATCCGTCTCGCGCCTCCGAACAGATCATATCCGGCATGCTGCCGCCATGGACGGCCGTGAGCAGCGCCATGATCGCAAAGGTCGGCGTGGCCGCGAGCGACAGCAAACCGGCCGCGCTCGCTCTAATCCGCCGCCGACCTTGCGCGGTGTCAGCATCAACCAGGTCGGTCATGTGGCCTCGCGCTTTCGGAAGGCGGCCTCTCCGGCGTCCGACACCGCGACCCATTTCGGGTCGGGCGCGGCGTTGGGAACGTAGCTGTCGTTCCAGTTCCACCATTTGTACGGGCGGCTCTGGGGGTAGCCCTCCGGCGAGTCCTCCCACTCCTCCTGACGCCCGAGCGCCGTCATATCGAGGTAGCTCCAGACGGTGCCCATCGCCTCATCGCCGCGGCTGTTGATCAAGTAGGTGCGGAAGATGCGCTCGCCGTCGCGGATGAACGCGTTGTGGCCGTGCCATTCATCGACCCCGAAGTCGGCGTCGAAGCCGTCGGTGATGGTGTACCAGGGGACTTCCCAGCCCATCCGCGCCTTTAGGCGCGCGATGTCGGCCTGCGGTGCGCGCGAGGCATACGCGAGCGTCGTGTCGCGCGCGTTCAGATGAGCGAGCTCGCCGACCTGGTCGGCCCCGAGCGAACAGCCAATGCAGGCATGCTCCGGCCAGCCGTGCACGCCGGGCTCGAAGAAGGCGCGGTAGATGATCAACTGGCGGCGGCCCTCGAACAAATCGAGCAGGCTCACTTTTCCTTTGGGCCCGTCGAACGCATAGGCCTTTTCCACGGCAAGCCACGGCATCCGGCGCCGCTCGGCGGCCAGCGCGTCACCGGCGCGGGTATGGGCCTTCTCCTTGACGAGAAGCTGCTGGCGCGCGGCCTCCCACTCCTGAGGCGATACAATCGATGGCGTCTTCATGGCGTGCTGTCCTTCTTTCCTGCGGCTTCCGGTCTCGTTTCGGGCGGCGATCATCGCGCCGCCTGTTCGTAGCTGTCGTGGTGGCGCAACCAAGCGCCGTTTTCGTTGCGCCCTCTGGGGGCGCGGTCGAGCCACTGGTACATGCCCCAGAGCCCGTCCAGTCCGCGGGCATAGGTCGAATAGACGTGATAGGCGACGCCGTCCTCGAGAACGAAGGCGCTCAGGCCCGGCCGCTCGCGCACATATGCGGCAGGCTCGGCTCCGGCCATGGCCGCGTGCTCGATGACGACCGGAGGAAGTGTCGTCTCAGTTATGGGGTGGCCGCCGCGACGGTAATTGTATTCAATGCCGCCGCTGCGCTGCTGCTCCTCGGTGATGGAGACGTTGAAGTCGTAGTTGAAGTCGCCATCCTGCGAAGACGCCCAGGGAAAGGTCCAGCCCATCCGCCGCTTGAAGGCCTGCAGCTTGGGAAGCGGCGCGCGCGATGCCGCCCAGAGCATCACGTCGTGGTTGGCGAGGTGCACGGCGATGCCGTCAAAACCGTCGGCGATCGACGAGCAGGAGGCGCAACCCGCCTTGTAGTCCGGGCCGAGCATGAAATGATAGACGAGGAGCTGCGAGCGCCCCCGGAAGAGATCAGCGAGCGATGCCTTGCCTTCGTCGGTGTCGAAAGGATAGTCCTTTTCCACGCGGACCCAGGGCAGTTCCCGGCGCCGCTGCGCGAGCTCGTCGCTCTGCCGCGTCAGCGCCTTTTCCGCATCGAGCAGCTCCAGCCGCGCCGCAAGCCACTGTTGACGCGTTCCGGTCTTGTGCGTGGTCATCATCATTCTCCGTTGTCCTTACCGTTGCGGATTAGACTAGGATCGGACTCGGGCCTCCTGGGAGTGACAAGTGTGACGGGATTTCGATGGACTCGCTGATCACGGCGGCGGCACGGGCGCTCGCAATCGGCGATCCCCTCGGCGCGCTGAACAGGGTGGCGCTGCGCGACGACGCGCCGGCGCTTGCGCTTCGCGGCATCGCCATGGCTCAGCTCGGCGATCTCGACCGCGCCAAAGCGCTGGTGCGGCGAGCGGGGCGCGCCTTCGGCCCGAGAGAGGCCGTGGCTCGCGCGAGATGCGTCGTCGTCGAGGCCGAGATCGCGCTCGCCTCGCGCGACCTCGCCTGGCCCACGAAGATGCTCGCCGCGGCATCCGATGTCCTCGAAGCACATGGCGACCGGGCCAATGCGGCGCATGCGCGCTATCTCGAAGCGAGGCGCCTGGTCCTGATCGGGCACCTCGACGAGGCCGAGCACAAGCTGGCACAGATCGATCTCACGGCGCTCACGCCTGCGCTGCGTGCCGTCCATGAGCTCGCGGTCGCCGGAATTGCCATGCGGCGTGTCCACGCCAAAGCGGCGCATGCAGCGCTTGCGCGTGCCGAGGAAGCCGCGCGCTGGGCGCGCATTCCGGCGCTCGCAGCCGAGGTCGAACAGGCAATCAATGTCCTCGATACGCCCGTGGCGCGGCTGATCGCGCGCGGCGGGGAGCGCCCTCTTTTGCTGGAGGAAGTCGAGGCGCTGCTCGCATCAAAAGCGCTCGTCATCGACGCCTGCCGCAATCTCGTGCGCGAGCGGAACGAGCTCGTGCCGCTCGCGAGGCGTCCGGTGCTGTTCGCCCTGGTGCGCGCGCTCGCCGAGGCTTGGCCCGGAGACGTGCCGCGGGACGTGCTGCTCACGCGCGCGTTCGGCGCCAGGCACGTCGACGAATCCCACCGCGCGCGGTTGCGGGTCGAGATCGGCCGGCTGCGCAGGCTGCTGCGCGCGGTCGCCCGTGTCAGCGCGACAAAACACGGTTTTGTGCTCTCGCCGCGCGGCGCGCGCGAGGTCGTCGTGCTGGCGCGACCGGTGGAAGAGCGGCACGCGGCGGTGCTCGCTTTCCTCGCGGACGGCGAGTCATGGTCGGGTTCGGCGCTTGCGCTCGTCCTCGGCGCGAGCCAGCGCACCGTGCAGCGCGCGCTGAGCGAGCTTGCGGCTGCGGGCAAGGTGCAGCCTTTCGGCCGCGGCCGGGCCCGGCGCTGGATGACGCCGCCGCTCCCCGGATTCGCGACGACCTTGTTACTCACGGCACCGCTTCCGGGCGGGTAGGATGGAACAATGAAAACATCAAAGGCAGAGATCATCCGCGAATACGGGCCCTTCCCCGAGGCCGATAAGGTCGCCGGCGTCTCGTTCGACGGCAAGCATGTCTGGTTCGCGTCCGGCGACCGGCTGAACGTTTTCGATCCGGAGAGCGGCAAGAGGCTGCGCACGCTCGACGTCGCAGGGCACGCGGGCACCGCGTTCGACGGCGAGCATCTGTTCCAGATCGCCGAGGACCGCATCCAGAAGGTCGATCCGAAGAGCGGCCGCGTGCTCGCCTCGATCCCGGCGCCGGGCGGCGGCGGCGACTCCGGCCTCGCCTGGGCCGAAGGCTCGCTCTGGGTGGGCGTGTACCGGGAGCGGAAGATCCATCAGGTCGAT
Organism: Bradyrhizobium sp.; assembly: GCA_035568535.1. Classification (GTDB taxonomy): domain Bacteria; phylum Pseudomonadota; class Alphaproteobacteria; order Rhizobiales; family Xanthobacteraceae; genus Bradyrhizobium. The sequence goes on along the minus strand of DATMNV010000202.1, from coordinate 6,823 downwards.
CCCGAGACCGGCAAGGTACTGCGCACCATCCAGTCCAGCCGCTTCGTTACCGGTGTCACCTGGGTCGATGGCGAGCTGTGGCACGGCACCTGGGAAGCCGACCAAAGCGACCTGCGGCGGATCGATCCCAACACGGGAGAGCTGCTGGAGAAGATCGAGATGCCGCCCGGCCTCGCCGTCTCGGGGCTTGAAACCGACGGCAGCGATCGGTTCTTTTGCGGAGGCGGAAACAGCGGCAAAGTGAGAGCCGTCCGCCGGCCGAAGCGAGGGGCCTGAGCAGCGTGAGGACTGTTGAAGCGCGGACCCATCCTCGTCGATCGCGATCTGGCTCACCGTATCTGCCGCGCCTTCAGCTGCGGATGAACTCGGGCAGCGGCAACGCATCGTGCACCGGGACCCCGCGGGCGTCCGTCGGCAGGCACTGCGTCTGAAAGGCGGTGAAGAGAGCCGCAAAACTGCCGGCGCGCTCCACGATGACGGCGCCATCCTGGAATGCGCCGTTCTCCCTGAAGTGCCTGCCGCGGGGGTTGCCCTGATTCATATGGGTTTCGTGCAGGCCGTCCTCCTTGGGCTGGAACAGGAAGCCAAAACCATAGACGATCACGTTGTTGTCGGTCGGCGAAAAGAAATCGCGGTTGTGAAGCTGCCCGTTGCCATTGTCGTAGGGCAGCGACTGCGGCGGCTTGTCGGTGTCGATCGTCAGCACGTCGTCGATCGTGTCGTTGACGTCGACGCGGTTGCCCTCCTCGTCCCTGAACGGGATCGGGCGCATGCGCCTGATGTCCAGCAGGCTGCGGTCCTGCCAGTAATCGAGCCGGGGAAAATCGTCCGTGTGAAGGCCATGACCGATCTGGCTGAGCTTGTCATTCACCGGGTCGACGAAATTCAGGTCGGCATAGAAATAGACGTTGTTGTTGCCGTCCTGACCGACGGTGTCGGATGCGGAGTTGATGACGATCTTGAAGAGATCGCCGTCGTCGCCCTTGACGCTGACCACGTAGTGCGGGCTGCCGGGATATTCGGGCTTGAACGGCGCGGCGTTGACCACGACACCCTTGAACATGCAGTAACGATTCATGGCCCGCTCTCCGCGTCAGCATCGCCGATCGCTTGCAACCTTTGGACGATGCGTCACCAGACAACAACAAGACAGGCCTCATCGCAAGAGACCTGCGATGACAATCGCGGACCGCCGATTGTGACAGATCAGTGAATCATTTCCACTCGATCGCCCCGACGGCTTGCTCGCCAACAGGCGCCCTGTCCGCGCGTACACCCCCGCCCTACGCATCAAACAAGCTACGCACATCTTCTTCCGTCAGCGCCGAAGCGATGCGCCCCTCGCGATCGAACAGGCTGTCGGCCAGCGCGCGCTTTCTGGCCTTGAGCTCGTCCATTTTCTCCTCGATCGTGCCCGCGGCCACAAGCCGATAGACGAAAACCGCCTTGTCCTGCCCGATACGATGCGCACGGTCGATGGCCTGTTCCTCCACGGCGGGATTCCACCAGGGATCGAAGATCATCACGGTGTCTGCCGCCGTCAGGTTGAGCCCGACGCCGCCCGCCTTCAGGCTGACCAGGAAAACATCGCTCGCGCCGTTCTGGAAACCGTCAATCGCACTTTTGCGATCCCTGGTTTCGCCGGTCAGGATACTGTAGCGAACCCGTTCGGCATCGAGGCGTCGTCGGATCAGATCGAGCATCGACGAAAATTGCGAGAAAACGATGATCTTGCGGCCTTCGCTCAATAGCTCCAGCACCATTTCCAGCAAGCGGTCGAGCTTGGCCGATTCTCGTTCGATGCCGTCGTCGAGTTTCAGGAGTGTCGGATCGCAGCAGACCTGCCGCAGCCTGAGCAGCGCTTCAAGCACAATGATGTGGCTCCTGGCCAAGCCGCGCTCCTGGATGGCCTTGCGGACCTTGTCCGACATCGACAGGCGGATCGAGTCATAGAGATCGCGCTGACTGCCCTCCAGCACGATTTGCTCGACGATCTCGCTCTTGGCGGGCAGTTCCGCGGCCACTTCGGCCTTGGTCCGGCGCAGCAGGAATGGCTTGACCCGTTGAGCCAGCACCGCCGCCCGCGCCTTGTCGGCGCGCTTCTCGATCGGAATGCGCCACTGCCGGGAGAAGGCGGCCTTGTCGCCGAGGTAACCCGGATTGACGAAGCTCATGATCGACCAGAGCTCGCCGAGATGATTTTCCATCGGCGTTCCAGTCAGGCAGAAGCGGTGGCGTGCCTTGACCTCGCGCAACCAGCGGGTCGTCGCCGCATCGGGATTCTTCACCATTTGCGCTTCGTCCAGCACGGCCATATGCCAATCGCGTGTCAACAGCACCTCACGATCCCGCGCGATGAGGGGATAGGTTGTTATGACAACGTCATGCTCGGAAATGGTCGCAAACTTCTGCTTGCGGTCGGAGCCGTGCAGCACGAGGACTTTCAGGTCCGGCGCAAATCTCTGCGCTTCGTTGAACCAATTGGTCGTCAGGCTGGTCGGCCCGACGATCAGCGCCGGCTCTGTGAGATTGCCCCGCGCCTTTTCCAGCGCCAGCAGCGCGAGGACTTGGACGGTCTTGCCAAGCCCCATATCGTCTGCGAGCACCCCGCCCAGGCCGCTCTCGCGGAGCAGGTCAAGCCACGCGACGCCTTGCGCCTGGTAGGGCCTAAGTTCGACGCAAAAGCTCTCCGGCAGGCGCGGCTCGACCAATCCGCGGGCCTGAAGCAGGCCGGCAAGACGACGAAGATTGTCGGCGCACCGAAACGCAAATTTCTCGTTCTCCAGAGCCACCAGCGGTACGACATCCGCGCGGGACAGCTTGATCTTCGCCTGCCCATCGACGGACACGCCGCTCAATCGCAGACTGTGAAGCGCCAGCACCAGCGGAAGGAAGCGATCAGCGGCGAGCGAAAGATGGCGGCCATCGGCAAGTGGCAGGTAGAAATGCCCGCCTTCTTCGGCAAGCTGTTTGATCAATTCAGGACTGAAGTCGGGCGCCGCAACCAATGCCGCCACGATTGGTGCGAGGTCGCGCCGCTCACCGTCGATCTCGATGCCCAATGCCAATTCGAACCAATCGATGCCGCTCGATTCCAACTCCGCATCGATGTCGCCTGATGGCGTCGCGAGATGATAGGGGAAGTCGTCCTCGATACGGATTTCAAAACCTTCCGCCTGCAGTTTCGCCGCATGAAAATTGATGAAATCAAGCCATCCGTGGGGCTCGGCCATCGCAAGGTCGTGGGCATGGCCGACATCAAGAAAGGAATACATGGACCTCGCCTCGACAAAATCGAATTCGGCGAGGCGTTTGCGTGCGCTCCTCTCATTCGGTTGTCGTCGCTGGACGACATAGACCTGACCGGATTGAAACGCCTCCAGGCGGCTCGGCCTTTCCGATCCCTCGATCTCGATCGGACCATAGCGGAAGCTGAGATGAGCAATCGGGACCGGTCCGGGTTTTTCACGCCTGTCGTAATAATAGTACGAGTTCGCGCCCGGACGACCCAGCTTGAGACGAAGTATTGGAACCGGTTCCTCGTCAATCTGCACCGAGGGCGCCGGGGTCGAAGGCAACAGGCCGTGATGACGCTCCGGCAGTTTCTGGCCAAGACGACGCGACACCTCCGCGACCTGATCGCGCGGAATCGCCGGTGCCGACAGCAGCTGGCAAGCCAGCAGCGGCGGCAGATCGAGCGCGACCGGCCCGATGATCCCGGCAGCCTCGTCGACATAGACCGGAGGCTCGGCGTTCAGCACCGTCGTTTCCGGCACGATGAGGCAGGGAGCAACGCCACGCTTGCTTGCCTGGCGCCATTCGATGCGTCCTTCGCGCTTGTCTCCCCACTTCAACGGCGGTCGCTGGTGATCAAGCCAATACGCACGGCCCGTCGCGATGATCCGTTGCAGCAATTCGGCCGTCTGCGGCGCCTGCCTGTAGCCGTAGGCCCTGGACCGACCCGAGAGCTGTGCCATAATATCGATGTCCGAGGCGCGGTAATATTTCGGCGCACGCTCAGGCAGGAAATCCGACATGCCGGGTTGCGTATAGTTGTCGGACAGGCGCCCGCCTTTCAGCACGCGCACCGAGAGCAGCGACACCGCCAACAGAGGCGTCTGTTCCCCTTCATGAGACGGATGCAGACGATAGAGCAGACGCTGGTTCAGCTCGGCGGGATAATGATCGTCCCGTACCGCCTTGCCGACATTTTCAAGCCAGGTGTCGACCTCGAACGACAGCACAGGCTGAGTCGGAGCATGGCTGGGAGCCGCCTCTCGCCCGCGCGGCAACACCGGCTCCGCCGAGGGTGTCTTTTCGCTCAGGACTTCAAGCATGGTTGCCGCCACATGCTTGCAATTTTCCGCCATCGGGCAGCTGCATCCGCCATCGAGATCGGCGAGCCGATCCCGACTGAAATCCAGCCGGATATCCACGCGATAGGGCTTCGGCGCGCTTCCGCGCACCTTGGCGCGGATGCGGGTCAGGTCGTCGCTGATCTCCAACTCCGTGACGCGTCCTTGCGCCTGATAGGAGTAACCCTTGTCAAACGCCGAGCGGCTGAAGAAGCTATGGATATCCTTGCGCTTCAGTACATCCGAGAGCACGTGACCAATTCCACGACGGTGAGAGCCGCGCGCCGGCCGAAGCGAGGCGCCGGAGGTGCGTGAGGATTAGAGCGCGATGACTTTTCTTCGAATCGTCATCCCGCTCTATCTTTTTGTTTGAGCATGATCTTTTCGGAAAACCGCTCCACACTTTTCCGGATCATGCTCTAGTAGCCGCGATCGCCAGGCATACGCAATCCAGAGACGCAACTTTTGGCATTTCCTGATTCAACGTGTCAAACGGCGTAAGGGTATGGGTCCGCGTTCTCGCGACCTGAATCGTCCGAGGTCTGCGTCATTTTTCACCCTCACCAAGCAGAGGGCGCAGGGAAAGCCGGGCGCCGATTGCACCCATGGGTCCCGTGCAACAGGAAGCACGGGGGTAGGACCACAGGTGAAACCGGGAACAACCCGGCCTTCCCTGCGCGGTGGTTTACGGCTTACTTCGCGCTCTCCCCGGTGACCGGGCTTTTTTTGCCACCGTCACTTCGCGGATGTCGCCACCCGCGAAACTTGGCGCCAGCATCGGGGCGCCAGGACCACACGACTTCGCCGTCCGCCTTGCGCGCGCTCGTCAGTCGCGCACATCGCGTCCACCGCATCTCACCGCAACGTTCGTGACGATCGCGAGCCGCCCCTCATTCGCGTGAGACGCGCCAACTAAAATCACTGATTTGCCCGACGGGTTAAGCGAAATTTTTTGCGCGAAGGGCTGGACTGCCCAAATCGGCTTGATTTCGCTCGCGAAAATTGTGGTTTTGGCGCAGGTCCGGGCCGCCAGACACGCTTTGAAAACCCGGGAATATCTGCCTTTGACCCATCCCACATCGGGAAATGACCAAGTTGCCGAAAATTCGCTCCGGAGCGGCGCCCCGATAATCTGGCCCGTCGCCCAAACGATTTGATTTAGATCATTTCCGAGACCGCCAGAAATTGCACGCTGCACATAAGAAACAAGGGAGGTTCCACGTGGCATCGGTTTCAATACCACATCCAGAAAAATGCCCTCAGTGTGGTTCTGAGTTAGTCCACCTCGAGTGGCATGAGCGCGTCAAAGCGCAGGAATTCCAAAATCTTTGGCATTGCTGGAACTGCAAAAACGAATTTGTAACCGTCGTCATTTCTGACGAGAGGGAGCCGTCAGTCGCTGAGATCACCGAACCATTCTTTACGAACCTGGTAATCTGATCACGAAGGGAGGAAGCCATGTCGATGCCGTCGGGAGCGGCCTTGGCAGAGGCGATGACATCGGCAAAAGTGCTCACCGGCAAGGGTGGCGTCACCACCAATATGTTCAGCACCAGCGACACCAGGGCGACGGAGGAGGCCCGTCCGCACGGTCTCCGGACGATGCTTCGCATCGCCGGGAGAACCATGAGGCTCCGATGGTGGCCTGATCCATCGAGACGCCGCTTACGCGCCTCCTCGGGATGAGGGGATCGACCGCTTATGACACAGCCCGCTCAACCGAGCTTGATGTTGGCTTCCTTCACCACCTTGCCCCAGCGCTCCATCTGGTCCCGGACGAAGGCGCGGAATTCTTCCGGCGTGTTCGGCCGGGTCTCGATGTTGAGCTGCTCGAAGCGCTCCTTGATATCAGGCCCGCGGATCGCTTCGTTGATCGCGCCGTTGAGGGTGCGGACGATCGCCGCTGGCGTGCCATGCGGCACGAACACGCCGTTCCATTCGTAGGCCTCGAAACCGGGCAGCGTGTCGGAGGCCGGCGGAATGTCGGGCAGGCTCTTCAGCCGGCCCTTGCCGGTATGGGCGATGGCCTTGACCTTGCCGCCCTGGATGATCCCGACCACCGACGATCCATTGGAGAAGAACAGCTTCACCTGCCCGCCCATGACATCGTTCAGCGCCGGGCCGCCGCCGCGATAGGGCACATGGTTCACCTTGGCCCCGGTCATGAAGCGAAACATTTCGAGGGACAGATGCTGCAGCGTACCGTTGCCGGAGGACGCCATGTCGATCCCGTCAGGCGCGGCCTTGGCATAGGCGATGACGTCGGCAAAACTGTTCACCGGCAGCGATGGCGTCACCACCAGGATATTCGGCACCAGCGACACCAGAGCGACGGGATCGAAATCCCTGTTGTAGTCGAATGAAAGGTTCGAATAGAGCGCGCCGTTGACCGAATACGCGGTGCCGTCATGCAGGATGGAGTAGCCGTCGGGAGCCGCCTTCGCGACCATGGCTTCGCCGATGGTGCC
>DATMNV010000201.1:0-5993 GCA_035568535.1 Bradyrhizobium sp. | reverse complement strand
CATCGCCCGCGCCTCGGGGCGCGTGCTGGTGGAAGACCTCGCGCGTCGCTTCGAGGTGTCGGCGCAGACCATCCGCAAGGACCTCAACGATCTCTGCGAGCAGCGCGCACTGACCCGCATCCATGGCGGCGCCATGATCGCATCCGGCGTCGAAAACCTCGCCTATGAGGCACGCCGCTTCGTCGCCGCCGAGGAGAAGAAGGCGATCGGAGCTGCCGCAGCAGGGCTGATCCCGAACGGCTGCTCGCTCTTCATCAATATCGGCACCACGACGGAAGAAGTGGCAGCCGCGCTGACCTCGCATGAGGATCTGCTCGTCATCACCAACAACCTCAACGTCGCGATGCTGCTCTATCGCTATCCGCGCATCGAGGTGGTGGTCGCGGGCGGGGCGGTGCGACGTGCCGACGGTGCGGTGGTCGGCTCGACCGCGACGCAGCTGATCGGCCAGTTCAAGGTCGACTACGCCATCATCGGCGTGTCCGCGATCGACGAGGAGGGCGCGCTGCTCGACTTCGATTATCGCGAGGTGCAGGTGGCCCAAGCCATCATCGCCAACGCCCGCAGCGTCATGCTGGTCGCCGACTCCACCAAATTCACCCGCAGCGCCCCGGTGCGGATCGCGCATATGAGCCAGATCAACACTTTTGTCACCGACGCTGCATTGCCGGCGGGGCTCGCCAATATCTGCCACTCCCGGGGCATCCAGGTGGTCGAGGCGATGCCGAAGGGGGCGGGCGACGATGACGCCGACACGAGCGAGCCGGCGAACGAGCCCATTCCGATCCGCCGCGCGTGATCTCTCCGTTTGCGCCGTTCAACCCCAAGCGGGGAGGGGTGCGCACCGCCGTTGCCGTCCCTCGCGCCAGTAGGCCGATACACCGATTTCGTCGAAATCTTCCCTCGCCAGTTCCATTTTTATTTGCTTTCGCTTTTGGTTGTGATCTAATCAAAAACGAAAGTTAAATCGCCAAAGTGAAGGCGATACGCCGGGGAAGCGTCTTTTGGATCGGATTTACGACCTCGCGATCATCGGGGGAGGAGTCAATGGCTGCGGCATCGCGCGCGATGCGGCGGGCCGGGGTAACTCTGTTTTCCTGTGTGAAATGAATGACTTGGCGAGCGGGACGTCGTCCTGGTCGACTAAGCTCGTGCATGGCGGGCTGCGCTACCTCGAATATTACGAGTTTCGTCTGGTGCGCGAGGCGCTGATTGAGCGCGAAATCCTCTGGCAGATCGCGCCCCACATCATCCGCCCGCTCAGATTCGTGCTGCCGCACCATGCGGGCCTGCGCCCGGCCTGGCTGCTCCGCCTCGGCCTCTTCCTTTACGACCATATCGGCGGGCGAAACCTGTTGCCGCCGACGCGCTCCGTCGATCTCACGAACGATGCGGTCGGCCGCCCCCTCATCGCGGGCCGCTATACCAAAGGCTTCGAATATTCCGACTGTTTTGTCGACGACGCGCGCCTCGTGGCGCTCAATGCACGCGACGCCGCCGATCGCGGCGCCGACATCCGCACCCGTACCCGCGCCGTCGAGATCCGGCAGAACGACGGCATCTGGCAGGTCACGACGGAAAACACGGTCAGCAAGCAGCGCGCGACCATTCGCGCCCGCGTGCTGGTCAATGCCGGCGGGCCCTGGGTCGAGGACGTGCTGGCGTCCGGCGCCGGGGTCAATGCGCACGCCAAAGTGCGGCTGGTGCAGGGCTCGCACATCGTGGTGCGCAAGCTCTATGAGCACGACCGCGCCTACATGTTCCAGAATGCCGACGGCCGCATCGTCTTTGTCATTCCCTATCAGGACGATTTCACCCTGATCGGTACCACCGACCGCGACTATCATGGCGACCCAGCCAAGGTGAAGGCGACGGCGGAAGAGATCAAATATCTCTGCGATTCCGTCAGCGAATACCTCGCCAAACCCGTCAAGCCCGAGGACGTGGTCTGGAATTATGCCGGCGTGCGACCGCTATATGACGACGGCGCTAGCGAAGCCAAGGCCGCAACCCGCGATTATGTGTTCGAGCTCGACACGCCCGGCGGCGCGCCGCTGCTCTCGATCTATGGCGGCAAGATCACGACCTACCGCCGCCTTGCAGAGGAAGCGCTGGAACGCCTGTCGCCCTATCTGCGCAGCGCGAAGGCGCGCGAGGGCTGGACCGGCAAATCGCCGCTGCCCGGCGGCGACCTCGACGTTTCCGCGCTGCCGGCGCTGACCGCGGAATTGCAGCGGAACTATCCGTTCCTGGGCCTGGAGCATGCCAGCCGGCTGGCGCATGCCTACGGCACCCGCGCCTCAAAGCTGCTCGGCAACGCCAAGACGCTCGCCGATCTCGGGCAGTCCTTTGGCGCGACGCTGACGGCGGCCGAAGTCAACTACCTCATGTCGTCGGAATGGGCTGTGAGTGCCGAAGACATCGTCTGGCGGCGCTCCAAGCTCGGCTTGCGGCTTTCGCCTGACGAAATTGCCGCACTCGATGGTTGGATTGCGGCCCACCGCAATCCGCACCAAAGTCCCCTGCTGGAAGCAGGAGGACGGACATGAGTGTCACGCTCGACCATGTCACGCGCACCGTCGATGGCATCCCGACCATTCGCGACGTGTCGCTGACCCTTGAGAAGGGCACGCTCACCGTGCTGCTGGGACCGACGCTGTCGGGCAAGACCTCGATCATGCGGCTGCTCGCCGGCCTCGACAAGCCCGCCACCGGCCGCGTGCTGGTCGACGGCAAGGACGTCACCGGCTTCGATGTGCGCCAGCGTTCGGTCGCGATGGTCTATCAGCAGTTCATCAATTACCCCTCGCTCTCGGTCTACGAGAATATCGCCTCGCCGCTGCGCGTACAGGGCAAGCCGCGCGCCGAGATCGAGAAGCGTGTCGCGGAGGCTGCAAGGCTGTTGCGGCTTGAGCCGTTCCTGAAGCGTACGCCGCTGCAGCTTTCGGGCGGCCAGCAGCAGCGCACCGCGATTGCCCGCGCGCTGGTCAAGGGCGCCGATCTCGTGCTGCTCGACGAGCCGCTCGCCAATCTCGATTACAAGCTCCGCGAAGAGCTTCGTACCGAGCTGCCGCGCATCTTCGAGGCCTCGGGCGCGATCTTCGTCTATGCCACGACCGAGCCGTCGGAGGCGCTGCTGCTCGGCGGCAACACCATCTGCATGTGGGAAGGCCAGGCGCTGCAGGCCGGCGAGACGCCAAGGGTCTATCGCCATCCCGACACCTTGCGCGTGGCGCAGGTGTTTTCCGATCCGCCGCTCAATGTGGTTTTAATCGAGAAAAAGAACGGCTTTGTGCAATACGTCGGCGGCATCAAGGCGCCGGCCTCGGGGCTCTATTCCGGGCTTGCTGATGGGTCCTATCGCGTCGGCTTCCGCGCCCACCAGCTCGAGGTCGCCAATGGCGTGGCCGGCCGTCACGCGTTTCAGGCTACCGTGACGGTGACGGAGATCACCGGTTCGGAGAGTTTCGTGCATCTTCATCGTGACGCGTCAAACTGGGTCGCGGTGCTGCATGGCGTCCACGAATTCGAGCCGGGCCACGTGCTCGACGCGGTGCTCGATCCAGACAATCTCTTTGTATTCGATGCGGCCGGCCGCTTGGTCGCGTCTCCCGGTTCAACTTGAGGGAGATGCAGCATGGCCCGCATTGACCTCGTCGATCTCGCGCATTCCTACGGCGGCATACACGTCCCGACTGAAACCTATGCACTGAAGCCCGTGACCATGACCTGGCGGCAGGGCGGCGCCTATGCGCTGCTCGGTCCGTCCGGCTGCGGCAAGACCACGCTGCTCAATCTCATCTCCGGCATCATCACGCCCTCCCGCGGAAAAATCCTGTTCGACGGCGCCGATGTCACGCTGCGGTCGACGAGAGAGCGCAATATCGCGCAGGTGTTCCAATTCCCTGTCATCTACGACACCATGACGGTCGGGCAGAATTTGGCATTCCCCCTCAAGAACCGCGGCGTGCCGAGGAGCGAGATCGACAAGCGCGTCGCCGACATCGCGCGCCTCCTCGATCTCACGCCCAATCTCAACCGCAAGGCGACGCGGCTCACCGCCGACGCCAAGCAGAAGATCTCGCTCGGCCGGGGCCTGGTGCGTTCCAACGTTGCCGCGATCCTGTTCGACGAGCCGCTGACGGTGATCGACCCCGAGCTGAAATGGCAGCTCCGCTCCAAGCTCAAGGCGCTGCACCGCGAGCTCGACCTCACCATGATCTATGTGACGCACGACCAGACCGAAGCCCTGACCTTCGCCGACACCGTCGTCGTCATGCATGACGGCCGCGTGGTGCAGAGCGGCACGCCGGCTGAATTGTTCGAGAAGCCGGCGCACACCTTTGTCGGCTATTTCATCGGCTCGCCCGGCATGAACATCGTGCCTGCGCAGGTGAGTGGGCGCGAGGCCAAGGTCGACGGCCATGTCATCGGCCTGCATCGCAATTACGGCGTGCTGCCGGCGGGCGCCAAGATCGAGATCGGCGTGCGGCCGGAATTCGTCGATGTCGCGCCGCCCGCATCGGGGCTTCTTTCGGCCACGATCGAGCGTATCGACGATCTCGGCCGTATCCGCTTTGCCCGCGTCCGCGTCGGCGACGCCAAATTCGCCGCGCGGGTGCCGCCGGGATTTTCCGTGCCCGACAATATGGCCGGGCTCGTGTTCGACCCGGCGCATGTGCACGTCTATGCCGACAGCCTCCTGGTCGAGGGGGTCGGCTGATGGACAAGACCATCAACCAAAAAGCCTGGTTCCTGGTGCTGCCGGTTTTCCTGGTGGTCGCCTTCTCCGCCATCCTGCCGCTGATGACGGTGGTGAACTATTCGATGCAGGACACCTTCGGCAACAACCAGTTCTTCTGGAACGGCGTCGGCTGGTTCAAGGAGCTGCTCGATCCCTCGACCGATCTCGGCAGCCGTTTCTTCGCCTCGCTCTGGCGCAATCTGTTTTTCTCCTTCGTCATCCTTGCGATCGAGGTGCCGCTCGGCATCGTGATCGCGCTGTCGATGCCGCGGGAGGGCTGGCAGGTCGCGGCCTGCCTCGTCATCCTTGCACTGCCGCTGCTGATCCCTTGGAACGTGGTCGGCACCATCTGGCAGATCTTCGGTCGCCCCGACATCGGGCTGCTCGGCTATACGCTCAATCATCTCGGGCTGAACTATAACTATGTGTCGAACGACATCGACGCCTGGGTTACCGTCATCGTCATGGACGTCTGGCACTGGACCAGCCTGGTTGCGCTGCTCTGCTATGCCGGATTGAAGTCGATACCCGATGCCTATTACCAGGCCGCTCAAATCGACGGCGCCTCGCGCTGGGCGGTGTTCACCGCGATCCAGCTCCCGAAGATGAATCGCGTGCTCCTGATCGCCGTGCTGCTGCGCTTCATGGATAGCTTCATGATCTATACCGAGCCGTTCGTTGTCACCGGCGGCGGCCCGGGCAACTCCACCACTTTCATCTCGATTGAACTCGTGAAGATCGCGCTCGGCCAGTTCGACCTCGGCAAGGCGGCGGCGCTGTCGCTGGTCTACAACCTCATCATCCTGATCGTGTGCTGGGTGTTCTATACCGTGATGACCAATGCCGGCACCGGGCGATCGAAGAAGGAATCGAAGAAGGAGGGAGTCGCATGACACATTCGATTCCCGGCCGACGCCTCATCCTAGCGCTGTTTTTGATCTTCCTGCTGTTGCCGATCTACTGGCTCGTCAACATGAGCTTCAAGACCAACAGCGAGATCGTCTCGACCATGACGCTGTGGCCGCACGCGCCGACGCTGCAGCATTACCGCCGCATCTTCACCGACGAGAGCTGGTATTCCGGCTACATCAATTCGCTGGAATATGTCGTCATCAACACCATCCTGTCGGTGTCGGTGGCGCTGCCCGCGGCCTACGCGTTCTCGCGCTATCGCTTCCTTGGCGACAAGCATCTGTTCTTCTGGCTGATGTCGAACCGCATGGCACCGGCCGCGGTCTATGCGCTGCCA